>JBLGCN010000043.1:0-10200 GCA_047617405.1 Natronomonas sp. | reverse complement strand
GCTGGCCGACGAGTCGTGGGCGCCACGGCTGGGCGGGTCCGAACTCGCGCCGGCCTGCGAGGAGTGTGGCAACACCGTCACCCGGGAGGGGGAGTCGGCTACCCTCGACGGTGAGACACACCACTTCTGCTGTGAGAACTGTCAGGAGTCCTTCGTCGACCGGTACGAGCGGCTGCGGGACGGGGCGTAACCCGAAACCCACGGCCGGATATCGCTTTGGAACTGAAACTCTGTGGGCACGCACACACCGGATTCTGAAGGACAAACCCCATCAACGGGTGGGCCCTACTGTATAATGATGACTATCAGAACCGCCCGCCTGGAACTCCAGGGAATGAGCTGTGCCAACTGTGCGTCGACCGTCGAGGAGACGGTCGGGGCGCTGGACGGCGTTGTGGCGGTGACGGCCAACTACGCCACCGACGTGGGCACCGTCGAGTACGACCCCGGGACGGTCTCGCTCGCCGCGATATACGAGGCCGTCGGCGAGTCGGGTTACGAGGCGGCCGCGGAGACTGTCTCCGTCGGTGTCACCGACATGTCGTGTGCGAACTGTGCGGAGACCATCGACGACCGGCTGCGGGAGACACCCGGCGTCATCGAGGCGGGTGTCAATTTCGCGACCGACGAGGCCCGCGTGAGATACAATCCCGCGGACGCCACCCTCACCGACATCCACGCCGCTATCGAGGACGCCGGCTACTCACCGGTTCAGGAGGACGGGAGCAGTGGCACGAGTGAGACGAGCGGCGACGACCGTCGGCAGGCTGCCCGCGAGGCCGAAACCAGCCGCCAGCGCCGGCTCACGCTCTTTGGCGCCGCCCTCTCGACGCCGCTGCTGGCGATGCTCGCAGCCCACCTGCTCGCGCCGGGGCTCCTGCCCGAGACGGTCCTCGGGGTCGACACCGGCTGGGTCGCCTTCCTGCTCGCGACACCTGTCCAGGTCGTGCTCGGCCGGGAGTTCTACGAGAACGCCTGGACCGCGCTCGTTCGCAACCGGACGGCGAACATGGACGTGCTGATCGCGCTTGGCTCCTCGACGGCCTACGTCTACAGTGTCGCCCGGCTGCTCGGGCTCCCCGGCGAGGGGCTGTACTTCGACACCGCGGCGCTCATCCTCACGTTCATTACACTGGGGAACTACTTGGAGGCCCGCTCGAAGGGGCAGGCGGCCGACGCGGTCCGGGAGCTACTGCAACTGGAGGCCGACACCGCCACCCGGGTCCGGGAGGACGGGGCCGAGGAGGAGGTCCCCCTCTCGGACGTGACGGTCGGGGACCAGCTGAAGGTCCGCCCCGGCGAGAGGATACCCACCGACAGTGTGGTCGTCGAGGGCTCCTCGGCGGTCGACGAGTCGATGGTCACCGGCGAGTCCGTCCCCGTAGAGAAAGGCGAGGGCGATGAGGTGGTCGGCTCGACGGTCAATAAGAACGGTGTCCTCGTGCTGGAGGCGACAAAGGTCGGTGCTGAGACCGCGATCCAGCAGATCGTCGCCCGGGTGCGGGAGGCCCAGTCCCGCCAGCCGGAGATTCAGACCGTCGCCGACCGGATCTCGGCGTACTTCGTCCCTGCGGTGGTCCTCAACGCGGCGCTCTGGGGGGTCATCTGGTTTCTGTTCCCCGAGACGCTTGCCGGCCTCGTCGGCGCGCTCCCGCTGTGGGGGCTGGCAGCCGGTGGCCCCACCGCTGTCGGTGGCTTCGAGTTCGCGGTCGTCGTCTTCGCCAGCGCCGTCCTGATCGCCTGTCCCTGCGCACTGGGGCTGGCGACGCCCGCGGCGACGATGGTCGGAACCGCCATCGGGGCGCGAAACGGTGTGCTCTTTCGGGGTGGCGACATCCTGGAGCGGGTCCGGGACGTCGACACTGTCGTCTTCGACAAGACCGGGACGCTCACCGAGGGGGAGATGGAGTTGACCGACGTTGTCGTCGTCCCCGGTGTCGCCGGCGGTGGCCGGGAGGTCGGTGACGGCGCGGCCCCCGACGGTGGTCTCGTAGCGCGCGAGATGACCGAGGACACCGTCCTCGAACTGGCCGCGAGCGCGGAGTTAAACAGCGAGCACCCGCTGGCCGAGGCGGTCGTCGAGGGTGCCCGCGAGCGCGGGGTCGAACCCGAGACGCCGGAGGCGTTCGAGAGCGTCCCCGGGCGCGGCGTCCGGGCGGCGACGAGCCACGGCGAGATACTCGTCGGCAACCGCAAGCTCCTGGCCGACGAGGGTGTCGACACCGCGCCCGCAGCGGAGACGATGGACCGGCTCGAGCGGGAAGGAAAGACGGCGATGCTCGTCGCGCTCGATGGACAGGTCGTGGGCGTGGTCGCGGATGCCGATACGGTCAAAGGGAGTGCTGCCGAGGCCGTCGAGAGCCTCCAGGAGCGGGGCCGGGAGGTCTGGATGATCACCGGCGACAACGAGCGCACCGCCGGGGCGGTCGCCGAGCAGGTCGGGGTTGATGTCGGGAACGTGAAGGCGGGGGTGCTGCCCGACGAGAAAGCCGACGCGGTCAAGAGGATCGAGGCCGACGGCAACGGGGCGATGATGGTCGGCGACGGTGTCAACGACGCGCCGGCGCTCGCGGCCGCTTCCGTCGGCGCGGCCCTGGGCAGTGGCACCGACGTTGCCATCGAGGCCGCCGACGTCACGTTGATGCGTGACGACCCTGCGGACGTGCTGAAGGCTATCCGGGTCTCCGAGGGGACGCTCTCGAAGATCAAACAGAACCTCTTCTGGGCGCTTGGCTACAACACGGCGATGATCCCACTTGCCTCGCTGGGGCTGCTCCAGCCGGTGCTCGCGGCGGTAGCGATGGCCGCCTCCAGTGTCTCCGTGCTGGCGAATAGCCTCTCGTTCAGGCGGTACACGCCCGACCACGATTACCGGCTGTTCGGGCTGTTTGGCCGATAATCGGGAGGGCGTGTAGTAGACGGGGCGCGCACAGCGTGTGAGCACGTCCCGGCGTGGTACACGCCCGACCACGATTACCGGCTGTTCGGGCTGTTTGGCCGGTGACCGGGCCGGGGGTGGTCGAGGCGGTCAGTCCGTGACCCCGCAATACTCGGTGATGACCCGGGCGTACGTCCGCGAGGTCTCGACCAGCGACGCGACCGAGGTGTGCTCGTCGGCGCCGTGGATGTTGTGCGGTGTGGGGCCGACCGAGACCGAGGGGACATCGTAGTAGCGCTTGTAGAACCGCTCGTCCATACCGCCGTTCCCGCCGGTGAACGCACCTGTCTCGCCTGTGACGGCCTCGGCCGTCTCCATCGCGAGCCGGGCAACCGCCGAGTCGCTGTCCGTCCAGTGGGGGGCTGCCTGCCAGCCGACCCAGTCCACGGTCGGCGCCGCGTCGACCGCCCAGTCATCGCGGTCGGTGACACCGGCGACAGCGGCCTCGATCTGTGCCCGGACCGTCTCGCGGCTCTCGCCGGGTGGCCACCCGACCCGACCGCGCATTGTCGCGCGGCTGGGCAGCGTTGAGGGCCAGTCGCCGGCCTCGATCTGGCCGATATTGATGTTGGTCACGTTCCCCTCCAGCCCCGGGTTGGCACGGTACGCGGGCTCGAAGTCGATGCGGTCCTTTCGTTCGCGGTCGAGGTCCTCGAGGGCCTGGTAGACGAGTGTGGCGTTCCCGATGGCGTTGTCGCCCTCGTGACCCCACGCCGCGTGGGCACTCACGCCCGGCACCGTCACCTCGAAGTACATCACACCGGCGCTGGCGACCGTGATATTGGGGATGTCGGAGGGCTCGGCAATCGCCGCCGCGTCCGGGAGGTAGCCGCGCTCGATGGTTGCGAGCGCGCCGCCGGTCCCGCCTGCCTCCTCCTCGATGGTGCTCTGGACGATCAGGTCGCCCGCGAGGTCGACCTCCGAGTTCAAGACTGTCTTTACTGTGTAGAGCACTGCGGCCAACCCGCCTTTCATATCCGCGACGCCGCGGCCGTACAGGGTCTCACCCTCCCGTGTCAGCTCCCAAGGGTCCCGTGTCCACTCGTCCTCGGTCACGTCGACGACGTCGATGTGGCCGCCGACGGTCAGGGTCGGCCCGTCGCCGCTGCCCGGGACCCGGACGGCAACGTTGGGGCGGCCCTCGAAGCCGACCTCCGCGGTGACCGACGTCCGGGCGTACCCCGCATGGTCCGTCAACGCCGACTCCTCGGGCACCCAGATGTCGGGCTCAAGCCCCATCGACTTGAGATACTCGATGACCACCTCCTGCCCGGGCCTCTCGTTGCCCGTGACAGTCGGCGTCTCGACCAGGCGCTCGACGAGTTCGAGCAGGTCGTCGGTGTTCGACCCGACCTCGGCGGTGGGAACCGTTGTCATGTGTACCTGCAAGGAGTGGCGCGGTAGTAAGTGTTAGCTGTCCCGGCGGGGCAGTGGTAAATATTTAAGTTACTGGTTGAGAGGTATGGCATAGTATGGCTGACCCGATCCGCGTGCTCCACGTCGACGACGACCCGGAGTTTGCGGGTATCGTTTCGACGGTACTCGAGCGCGACGAGGGCCAGTTTCACGTCGAGACTGAAACGAGTGCTGCCAACGGGCTCACCCGGCTCCGGGAGGACAGGTTCGACGCCGTCGTCTCCGACTACGAGATGGCCGACCGGAACGGCCTCGAGTTCCTCGAAGCTGTCCGGGAGTCCCGGCCGAATCTCCCGTTCATCCTCTATACCGGCCGCGGAAGCGAGGAACTCGCGAGCGAGGCCATCTCGGCGGGCGTGACTGACTACCTCCAGAAGGGGACCGGAACCGGCCAGTTCGACGTGCTCGCAAACCGGGTCCGGAACGCCGTCGAGCGGTACCGCTCCCGCCGTGGTCTCGAACGCAACGAGGCCATCCTGGAGGCAGCCGGGGACGCCGTCTACGCACTCGACCTGGATGGCGTTCTGACGTCGGTCAACGAGCGGCTGGTCGAGTGGACAGGCTACAGCCGCGAGCGACTGCTCGGGAGCCACGCCTCGCTCGTCCTCGGCGAGGAGGAGGAGGTCGAGCGAGGCCGGGCGGCGGTCCGGGCGCTACTCACCGGTGACCACACCGTCGACCAGTTCGAAGGGAGACTCCACACCGCAGACGGCGAGACACTCCCGGTCGAGGCACGGGTCACCCTGCTCGAGGAGAACGGGACGGTGAAGGGGTCGACCGGTGTCCTCCGGGGTATCGCCCAGCGAAAGGAACGCGAGCGGGAACTCCGGCGCTACGAGAGCGTCTTCGAGGAACTCGACGACGCGGTCTACGTCCTCGACAACGACGAGACCCTCGTCTACGTCAACAGCACGTACGCGTCGATGAAAGGCGTCGACCCTGCGGAGCTCATCGGTGACCCGATCACCGAGTGGGCCGACGACGAAACGATCGCCCTCGCGCGGGAGGCTCGCGAGGAGCTACGGGCGGGTGACCGGACCGTCGGGGTCGTCGAGAACGTCTTCAACACCGCCGATGGGCAGACCATCCCCGCCGAACTCCGCCTGATCAACATCACACGGGCGGACGGCCGGACCGAGCGGGTCGGTGTTATTCGCGACATCACCGAGCGCAAGGAGTACGAGCGCAGTCTCGAGGCGCTCAGCGGGACGGCCCGGGAGCTGATGGCTGCCACGTCCCGGGAGACGGTCGCCGAGGTCGGGGTCGAAACCGTCCGGGACATCCTCGGGCTCGAGGCAAACGCACTCCACCTCTACGAGGAGAGCAGCGACGGCGAGGGGTCGCTCGTCCCGGTGGCGATAACCGACGCCGGCCGCGAGCTGGTGGGCGACCCCCCGACGTTCTCGGGTTCGGGCAGTATCGCCTGGCGCGTCTACCAGCAAGGCGAGGCGTTAGCGGTCGACGACGTCCACGATGACCCCGACATCTACAACCCCGACTCCCCGGTCCGGAGTGAACTCCACCTGCCGGTCGGCGACTACGGGGTGCTTATCGCCTGCTCGTCGGCCCCGGAGCGGTTCGACCAGCGCGATATGGCGCTCGGGCGGATCCTCGCCAGTAGCATCGAGACGGCGCTGGAGCAGGTCAAGCAGACCAAACAGCTCCGGGAGCGCGAACGGGAGTTGACCCGCCAGAACGAGCGTCTCAGCCGGTTCGCGAGCGTCGTCTCCCACGACCTGCGGAACCCGCTGAACGTCGCCCAGGGCCGGGTCGAACTGGCCAGCGAGGAGACCGGAAACGCCCATCTCGAGGATGCCGCCAAGGCACTCGACCGGAGTCAGGCGCTCATTGACGACCTCCTGACACTCGCACGGGAGGGTGAGACGATCGGCGAGCGGGAGGCGGTCGCGCTCCACGACCTGCTCGAGGCCTGCTGGACAACTGTCGAGACCGGTGAGGCAACCCTCCGAGTCGAGACTGACCGGACCGTCAACGCCGACGAGAGTCGCCTACGACAGCTGTTCGAGAATCTCATCCGCAACGCCGTAGAACACGGCAGTGAGGGCGTCGTGGTAACGGTCGGCGAACTCGAGGACGGCTTCTACGTCGAGGACGACGGTCCAGGGGTCCCGGAGACAGAGCGGGAGCGCGTGTTCGAGCCGGGGCACTCTACCTCGGAGCACGGGACGGGGTTCGGCCTCGCTATCGTCCGTGAGACGGCAGAGGCACACGGCTGGGGTGTTCGGGTGACGGAGGGCTCGGCGGGCGGTGCACGCTTCGAGGTCACCGGCCTCGGCGACCCCTGACCCCTCGGAAGCCGGGGAAACCGTCTTTACCGAGGCCCGAGGGCGTACGTCCACCGTGGTGAACCACCTGCGTGAGCGGATCGAGAGCGGCGAGGTGAGTATCGGCACACGGATGCAGACCCAGTGGCCGGGGCTGCTCGAGGTGATCGGTCAGACCGGCCGGTTCGACTACGTCGAGTTTCTCGCGGAGTACGCCCCCTACGACCTGCAGGACCTGGAGAACATGGCGCGTGCGGCGGAGCTGTCTGACCTGTCGATGATGATAAAGATAGACGCGGAGTCCCGCGGGTTCGTCGCCCAGCGCGCGATGGCTGCCGGCATCCAGAACCTCCTGTTCGCCGACATCCGGTCGGTCGAGGACGCCCGAGAGGCTGTCGCGGCTGTCCGGCCGGAGCCGGAGGGGGACAACGGCGTCCGCTCAGACCGACGGAACGGCTACGTCGGCGGCTACGCGTCGCCCGAGGAGGTCGTCGAGTGGTGTGAGGAGGCCGTCGTCACGGTCATGATCGAGAAGGAGGAGACGGTTGCGAATCTCGAGGCGATCCTCGCGGTCGAGGGGGTCGATATGGTTCAGTTCGGGCCCGCGGACTACTCGCTGAGCATCGGTGAGCCCGGCGCCCTCGACGCTCCGGCGGTCGAGGAGGCGGAACGAAAGACCGTCGAGACGGCGCTGGAGATGGGTATTCCCCCCCGTGCGGAGATCCGCCACCCCGGCGCGGCCGAGGCGTACCTCGACCTCGGCGTCCGCGATTTCAGCCTCAACACGGACACCCGGATCCTCCACCACTGGTACACCGAACAGGGCGGGGCGCTCGCGGAGGAGGTTGCCGGGTTCTCGCGGTGAGCGGTCACCACCGGGTTCCGCTTCGACCCTCGTCCACGCCCCTGCCAGGAGGTCCCGTCAACCGCGGAACGACGGGCTCTCCCTCCCCTCCGGAAGCCCCTCGCCTGTCTGCTGTTCGTATGCGACCGGGTTGAGGACGTTGCGCGGCGGGTCGTCGTTCCTGTGGGCGTCGACCGACTCCGCCATGATCCGGTGGATGCGGCGCAGCGAGTCCGTGGTCACGCCGGCGACGTGTGGCGTCACCAGGATATCCTCGACGGCGAGCAACGGGTTCCCCTCGACATCGGGTTCGTCCTCGAAGACGTCGACGGCGGCGCCGGCGAGTTCCCCCTCGCGGAGCGCCTGCGCCAGTTCCTCGTCCCGGTAGACCCCCCCGCGGGACGTGTTGACCAGATAGGCCGAGTCCTGCATCCGCTCGAACTCGGCCGTGCCGAGCATACCACGGGTCTCCTCGGTCAGCGGTACGTGGAGGGTGAGGATATCGGACGTCTCAAGCAGCGTATCGAGGCCGACCTGCCCGAGGCCGAGTTCGTCGGCCTCCTCCGGGGACAGGTAGGGGTCGTAAACTATCGCCTCGAGGCCGTCCTCCCGGAACGGCGCCAGGTTCGAGAGCACTTTCCGGCCGATGAGCCCCATGCCGACGAACCCGACGGTCGCGTGCTGGAGTTCGAACCCCTGGTCGCGGGCCGCCTCCCACCCCTGCGTTCTGAGGCGGTACTGCTGGCGCGGGATGTTGTGGGCGCAGGCGAGGACCATCGCGACGGTGGCCTGTGCGGTCGAGGCCGTCGGTCCCTGGGGGGCGTGAGCGGCGACAACGCCGCGGTCGGTCATCGCGTCGAGGTCGAGATTCTCGTAGCCGGCGCCGGCCCGCGTGACGAGGTCAAGCGAGTCGACCCCTGTCAACGAGTCGGCGGTGAGGTCGTAGCTGTAGGAGACGTACGCGTCGGCACCCCGGAGGTCCTCGGGTTCGAGCTCCGGGCCGCGGTCGGGGCCGAGAAAGGACAGTTCGACCTCGGGGTCCTCAAAGAGGCGGTCGAGTCCCGGGACGGTGCCGGTTTCGGGGTGACGAACGTCGCGTTCGACGGTGACGTGGTATGCCATCCCGCTCACAGACTCCCCGGGGTCACTTACCGATTCGGTTGGTCTGTGGTGCGCGAGAGAGACAGGGTGGTCGTCGCCGGCCGCGTTACTCGGCCACTCCGTTGCCCGTGTCGTTGCTATCCTGGCTGTCCTCGTCACCGTCGTCGCCCTCCTGGTCCTCGCCGTAGGCCTCTCCGGCGAAGGCTGCGCGGACCTCCGCGGCACTGCTCGCGACCGCGACCCGCTTTTGAAGCGCCTCCTCGCGGTCGCTGAGCGCCCGCACGTTCTCGAGAACGTCGTCGAGACGGTCGGCCGGGAACTTCACTGCACCGTTCTCGTCCATGTGGATGAGTTCGCCAGGTGCGACGTCCATCCCGGAAATCGACACCGGAACGTTCACCGCGTGGACCGCCATCTCCCCGTGTCCCGGTGTGACGCCTGTCGCCAGATACTGGAACTCCATCGGCCGCACCTCGTCGATGTCACGCACCGGACCGTCGGTCACACAGCCGACACAGCCGAGTGACTGCATCGCCGTGGTCATGTTGCCGCCGGTGAGCCCGACCGTCCTCGCCACCTCGTCGGGAAAGTCCTGTGACAGGGCCAGTACCGTCGGCGCCGGCGACGTCTCAAGTGCGTCGGCCACGTCGATGAACGTCAGTTCCTCAAAGCCCGGGTCGGGCATGCCGTAGACACACGTCACAGCGTGCCCGGCCCGAGGGCCCAGTTCGGGGTACAGACACTCGACCCGCCGGTCGGTGTACCAGTCCTGGCTCCACGGGTTGTACAGCCCCAGACAGAGCGGGTCGTCGGGGTATGTCGCCACGACATTCGAGACGGATGGCGTGTCGAACTCCTCCAGTTCGGCGAGTCTCTCCCGGGTATCCATGCTCGCGCCCACGAGGACCGCCAGCAACAAACTTTCGCTCACCTCACGGGCCCTGCAGGACAGTCCAGCCACAGCCCGGCTGTCACGGTGGTCGGTCCTCGACACCCCTTAGGGTTCCTCGTGGCTGGCCCTCGGCTCGTCCAACACCTCACCGGCTCTCTCGGTACCCGTTACCGACAGACACAGTTCGTCACGCAGTCGGCGGGGTTGGTACAGCCCGAATCCGGCACCCACGATGCCTGCGTCGTCGTCTGTTTTCTCGCCGGCGACACCTGGCTGGTTGGTGTCTGTTAGCCATGATAGCCGTACACGTGTGTGGCGAGGTTTTCACATATGAAACTCGGCAGTCAAAACAACGACCCGGGCCTATCGGACCTGGCGCAGACGACCCCCAGCGGACTGCGCTCACGCCGGCCGTGCGTCTGTCCGGGGGGCTACTCCCGTTCCGCCCACGCCTGGCCCCCGTACTCGGACATCTTCGCCATCCCGGCGATGGCGGCCTGAAGGCTGATCCCGACGAGCGGGATGTCGGCGACTGTCACGACGACATCCGCCTGGATGACCACGCCCTTCTCGAGCAGGACGTCGAGCAGTTCGACGACCGCGTGCTCCTCAGTTCGGGTCGGTTGCATGTGGTGTGGCTGGGGTCTCGGGTCGGTGGTTCGGTCCGTCGGTACTCGGTCGGGCCCCGTCGCGGGCGTGGCCGCGAGCGCTACCCGTCATCGGT
>JBLGCN010000042.1:0-10347 GCA_047617405.1 Natronomonas sp. | reverse complement strand
AGCTCGACCTGATACGCTTCTGTCATCGTCTACTAGTTGGGTTGCTCACGGTTAGGTGTGACTGCCTGGCCCGGGTTCGGACCGCCGGCGCTGTTTGGCACCGGGCAACCTGGGGGCCAGCCCGTTTGGTGTGTAGCCTGGGGTCGGCTCGTCCGGGGAGCCGCTGTGTTGGCCCCGTGGTCGTCGTTCGCACCGTCGAGCGGGGAGTGGTACCGACTCGTGCCATTCCAACCACGGTTCGGCCATCCTCGACACAGCGCGTCCCGGCAACACAGGGGTCGGCTCGCGGCCGTCGAGCCCAGGCCATGGCCTTCGGTTGACGGTGTGTGGCAGACCCGATGAGGCGAGTGATACTGCCGGCTGTACGTCCGTAAAGAGTCTCACTATCCCGGAGTGGCGGGCATCTCCGGGAAGTCTCGGTGGTGTGAGCCGTGGGCTATGCACTCACAGCGAAGGAGGCGAGGGACGACCGCGCCCCCCGGGCGACTGGTAGTACCAACCCAGAGCCCCGGCTGTGGCGCTACCGGTCGGTATCAAACGCCTCCCACTCCGCCCCGGTTCCCAGGATCTCGGCAAGTGAGGTGACCGCCGAGCGTAACTCGTCGATCTGCTGTTGCTGTTGCTTGACGACCTCCTGTAGTTCCGCAACGTCGGACTGTGCCCCGTCGTACTGCTGGTTGACCTCGGTGAGGTCCTCGGAGAGCCCCTCGATGGCCTCCGAGAGGTGTGTGATCTCCTGGTCGGTTGCCAGCCCGTGTTCCTCGGGTGTGCGGAGCATCTCCCGGTGTGCGAGGATCGCATCGGAGACACTCTGACTCCCCTCCGGAAGGGCGATTGTCAGTGGCTGCGACGAACTCTCCGGGACGGCCGCATTGTCGTCCCGGGACCCACGTTCCTCCGCGTCCGCGTTCGAATCGGTTGTCTCACTACTCATACCACGCACACCGCACTACAGGCGTATAAGTCACCGTCAGACAATTCGAGATAATCTGAAAGGTTCGGTCCGGCCCCGACCGCGGCCTGCCGCGTACACCCCCGGCTGTTCCGTCGGTCCCGAACAGCCCTACTAGTCGTCCTCGGACGCAGCCTCCGGCTCCGCGGAACTGAGGCTGCCGGTCGTCGCCCCGGTCCAGTCGAAGCGGCGCTGGAAGTACAGCGCGACATTGACCAGCGCGAGCAGTACGGGGACCTCGATCAGCGGGCCGACGACCGTCGCGAAGGCAACCCCGGAGCCGACGCCAAAGACGGCGACCGCGACGGCGATAGCCAGTTCGAAGTTGTTCGAGGCCGCGGTGAAGCCAATTGCCGTCGTCGTCGAGTAGTCGGCGCCGACCCCCTTGCCCATCCCGAAGCTCACGAGGAACATCACGACAAAGTAGACCGTCAGCGGGACGGCGATCAGGAGCACGTCACCGGGTGCGGCGACGATACTCTCGCCCTGGGTGGCGAACATCACGACCACAGTAAACAGCAGTGCCACGAGTGTCAGCGGGTCGATCTTTGGAATAACTGCCTCGTCGTACCACTCCGCACCCTTCGTCCGGGTCCCAATATACCGGGTGAGGAAGCCACCGACGAAGGGGATCCCGAGGAAGACCACGATCGCCTCGAAGACCTGGGTCGGGCTGACATCGAAGGTCTCGATGCCGGCGACCAGCGTCTCCATCCCCAGCAGCGGCGGCAGGAAGAGCCCAAAGAACCAGACGTAGACGCCGTAGGTGAGGATCTGAAACAGACTATTAAAGGCGACCAGGCCGGTGACGTACTCCGTCGAGCCCTCGGCGAGTTCGTTCCAGACCAGCACCATCGCGATACACCGGGCCATCCCGATGAACACCAGCCCGAGGAAGTACTCCGGCCGCGCCGGCAGCCCGGGCACCAGCCCGCTGAAAAAGATAACGGCGAGCCCGAACATCAGCGTCGGCCCGATCAGCCAGTTCTGGACGAGGCTCAGCCCGAGCACACGCCAGTTCGAGAAGACGGCCCGGAGTTGCGAGTAGTTCGCCTTTGCGAGCGGGGGGTACATCATCAGAACCAGCCCGATCTCGACGAGGCGAAAGTCCTCGATCGGCCCGGTCACCGAGGGCGCGACGAATCCGAGCCCGACACCGACGGCCATCGCCCCGAAGATCCAGACGGTGAGATACTTGTCAAGGACGTCCATCGACTGGGGGTCACCGCAGCTCTCACACCCACAGTTAGGGCCGTGCTCGTGGGTCGCGCTACTCATCCTCGACGACCCCGTCAAGCAGCGTCAGCAGCGCAACAGCACCGTTCGATGCCCGGTATTTCCGCCACCGGCCGTCCTTGTGCCGGTCCACCAGCCCCGCCTCGGTCAGGTCCGAGAGGGCGTGACTGACCCCGCTCTCGCTGACACCCACCATCGCGTTCAGCTCGCAGACACAGAGGTCCCCGTCGGCGGCCACGAGCAGCCGGAGGAGCTTGTACCGCGTCTCGTTTGCGAGTGCGCTCAGTACGTCTAGGTCTGTCTGTATCCGGTCCGCCGAGAGCACCCGCTCAAGGGTATCGAGGTCCTCGATCCGGTCTTCCACGTCCTCGGGCCGACAGTCCTCGAGTTCGTCCTCGAGATACCGGTGGATACGCCGGGTCACTGTTGACATTGCTCTCAATTGAGACAGCGTTCAATTAACTTTTGCGGACCACAGCAGGCCCTGAAAGAGCGTACAGTATGCCACATACTGCCGACTCTCGACTCCGCCGACCTGCTCGGTAGATTGCGCCATCTGAGAAGTCGTACAACCATCTTGCTCAGACACGGTCTCTCTCGACCAGACGACACGCACCCACCCTGCGTCGCTATCGCCCGGACGCCTGACTCGGGTGTCGTCCTCGCGAACGGCCCGACACCGGGTCGTCGGGTCGAGGTCTGTCGCCGACTCGCCGGGGTCAGACATCTGCGGTCACCTCCGCCTCCACCTCGTCGAACAGCCCGCGAACGCGCTCCCGGACCGTCTCGCGGGTCTCCCGCACCCGGTCGAGGTCCTTGCCGTCCGGGTCCTCAAGCGCCCAGTCGCGAACGTCGACGGCCCGTTCGTCGGCATCAAGCTCAAGCGTCGAACAGCCCATCGTCGCGACGTAGTCACACGACTCGAGGTCGGCGGTCGTGACCCCCCGGGGCTGTCGGCCCGAGAGGTCAAAGCCCTCCTCTGTCATCACCTCCCGGACGACACTGTGAATCTCGTCGGCGGGGTCGGTCCCGCCGGTGAGGAGTTCCACCTCGTCTGTCAGCCCCCGCCGCTCGCGCTCGCGCTTGGCGAACGCGGTCGCCATCTGGCTGCGCCCGGCGTTCTGGACGCAGATGAACGCGACGCGCACGGCGGCGCTCACTGTGTCCCCTCTCGGGTCCTGTCGAGGGCAGCGAGTAGCGCGGTCGCCCGCTCGGTCGCCTCGTAGTAGCGCCAGGTGCCGTCCTTCCGGCGAGTGACCAGCCCCGCCTCGGTCAGGTCCGAGAGGGCGTGGCTCACCGCACTGTCACTGACGTCGACGACCGGCGTGACCTCACAGACACAGAGCTCCCGGCCGGCCGTTGCAAGGAGGCGGACGATGGCGTACCGGGTGTCGTTGCCGAGCACCCTGAGCGCGGTCCGGTCGGCCTCGGTGTCGGCCGGAAACGCCGAGACGTGGCGTTCGAGGGTCTCGACCCGTTCGTCGATGTCCTCCGCGCAGCACTCGCCTTCCTCCTGTCGGATGAGTCGTTCGAGACGCTCTGACCGGGGGGCCATACCTGAGAGGATGAACAGCTATTCAGGTACCTGTTTGGGTGCTCGGTGACTGGCGAGGGCCGCTGTGCTCGCCCGCCGGACAGAGGAGGGTCGCTCAGACCGACTCGACAAACTCCCGCAACTCCCGGTTGAACCGCTCCGGGGCCTCCCAGAACGGCGAGTGACCCACCTCCGGGTAGGTGGAGCGCTCGGCCGACTCGACCAGGCTGGCGTGTTCCTCGGCGGCCGCGGGCAACACGACCCCGTCGGCCTCGCCGTGGGTGACCAGCACCGGCACCTCGACTGCCCGGAGGTCGTCGTCGTGTGTCACTGTCCGGGAGTGCAGGCTGGTCCGGACGTGTGGCGGCACAAGGGCGTTATACCCGAGCATGAACGACAGGTCCGCGGGCGAGGGCTCCTCGTGCATGCAGTCCCGGAGGAACCGCTCCAGCGCGGCGACACTCTCCTGGGCGTCGGTGCTCTCGAAGCCGGGGACCCGGTCGGTGAAGGCCTCCCCGATGACGGCCATCGCGTCCTCGGTCCCGTTTTTCGAGATGGCCCCGACGAGGTTGACCCCGGCAATGTGGTCGTCACCGTACGCCTCGAGGTAGTCGGCGATAATCAGCCCGCCGTAGGACCAGCCGACGAGCACAGGCCGGTCCAGGTCGAGCCCCTCGATAACTGACCGGATATCCTCGGCCCACAGCGCCGAACCGTAGGCCCCCTCCGGCTTGTCCGACCGCCCGTGGCCGCGGTTGTCGACGGCGACGAGCCGGAACTCCGCCGCGAGCTCCGACTCCAGTTGCCGGGTCCAGCACAGCCGGGACTGGGAGTAGCCGTGGATGAACAGAATCGCCTGTCCGTCCGGGTCCCCCGTCTCGTCGACCCGGAGTTCGGTCCCGCCGCCGCCGGTAACGGTGTGTGTCTCCATACCCCGATATCGCCGGGCCGGAATATAGGTGTTGAGGCTGACGGCCCGGCTCCGCCGGCGGAGCCGACGGCTCGGCGACTGAACCGCGGGACACAACCCACTTGCTGGTCAGGCACGAACGGCGGCTATGGACCTCACCGACGGGGGCGTCCCGCGGCGGGACGTCCTGAAGACGGCGGTTGCGCTCGGCGGCGCGGGCGCGCTCGCGGCCTGCCTCGGCGAGGCCGACCGGAGCCGTGAGCCGGTCCCGACGGGCGACCCCGGGGCAAAGCCCGCCCGCCAGCACGCCTGGAACGACGCCGTCCGGGCCGACGAGCACGGCAACACACTGCTCCCGAACCACCAGGTCCTCCTCTACGTGACCCTCGACAGAGAGGGGCCGCCGACAGCCGAGGACCGTCGGACTGTCGAGGCGGCGCTGTCGACGCTTGACCGGGCTTACGAGTGGAGCAACGAGGGGCTGGTCCACTCCGTGGCCTACTCCCGTGCGTACTTCGACCGGTTCGAGGACACACTCCCCGAGAACGTAGAACTGCCCCGGCCGCGCGCGCTCTCGGCCTTCGAGGACCCGACTTTCGACACCCAGGACGCGGTCGTTCACCTCGCCAGTGACCGCGCCGATGTCGTCCTCGAGGCCGAGGAGGCGCTGACGGGTGACCGACAGGCCGCAAACGGCGAGTCGGTCACCGCCGGACTCGCAGACGTGGTGACTGTCGACTCCCGCCGGACCGGCTTTGTCGGCGCGGGCCTGCCCGCCGAGCGCCAGGACGCCGCAGGGGTCCCCGACGGCGAGCCGGTCCCCGAGGCGTCGCCGCTGTTCATGGGCTTTGCGGCCGGCTTCAGCGGCAACCAGGCCACCGAGGACTACGTGACCGTCGAGGCGGGGCCGATGGCCGGCGGGACCACAAAGGTGGTCTCGAACATCCGCCAGCGTCTCGAAGACTGGTACGGCGAGCAGAGCTACGACCAGCGGGTGACCGAACTGTTCAGCCCCAGCCACACCGAGGCGGGGCTCGTCGAGGGTGTCGGCTCGAACCTGGGCGCCGACAGCGGGGTCGACCGGTTCGTCGACGACATCCTCGCGGACGCCCGCGAACACGGCCGCGTGGGTCACGCCCAGAAGGCCGCCCGGGCGAACCGGGACTCGGCGGGCAACGTCCGCCTCCTGCGCCGGCACTTCGAGTCGACCGACGATATCGGCTCCGACCAGCAGGTCGCCAGCCTCCACTTTCCCTCGCTGCAACGCGATATCGGGGAGTTCGAGGCCGTCCGGCAGGCGATGAACGGGGAGGATGTCACCGAGGCCACGCCCGCCGTCCGCCAGCGCGTCAACAACGGGATCCTTGAGTACATCTTCGTCCGGCGGCGAGGCTACTTCCTCGTCCCCCCGCGCCGGCACCGCGCGCTGCCCCGGCCGCGTCCCGAGGGCTGAACCACAGGCGAGGGCGCGAACCCTACCGGAGCGCCGCGACCGTCCCCTCCTCCGTCCACGCGAAGACGGTCCTGTCGACGGGGGCAACGCCGTCACACCCCTCGGCGGGCCAGGGGTCGACCCGCCACAGTTCCTCGCCGCCGGGGTCGAGCGCTATGAGGTCACCGTCGGGCTCACCGACACCGGTGGCCCGGGTTCCCAGTATTGCCGCGCCGTCGACGACAGCCGCGTCAGTCACGCGGTGCTCGAACTGGCGGCGCCAGACGCGCTCACCGTCCTCGAGGCGGTGACTGGCGACGGCGTTCGGCAGCCCCGTCTCGGTACTGACGCCCGCGAGACACCGGCTCCCGGTCGCCGCCAGCGGAACGTGCACGAACTCGGCCTGAACGTCCGCCCGTGCACGCCAGCGAACTGCTCCTGTCCCCGGCGCCCGGGCGACCAGCGACGCGCCGCCAGCCTGGTCGCGGTCGCCCCGGGCAACGCCGGCGACCAGCCCCTGTGTCGTGCCGACGAGTCCGCTCGGCGTCGCCTGTGACTCCCAGGCCGCTGTGGGCGGGGAGCCGAGCACACTGTCGAGCACCGAGCGGGCGGCAAAGCCCGTCAACTCGAGTCCCCCTGCGTGGAGTCGGCCGCCGGTGACGACAACGCTGTCGGCTCCTCGGTCGCTCGCCCACAGCGGTGACCCGTCGCCGGCGTCGTGTGCGCAGAGGCCGCTACCGTCTGCGGCGTAGACCCGGCCGCCTGCGTAGACCAGTGTCTCCACGTCACGAACCGGGAGGCGTCTGTCCCACAACTCCTCCCCGTCGGTCGACAGCGCCCGGAGCCGGCCGAGCCCCCAGGAACCGACGAACAGCCGCCCGTCACCGAGCGCGAGCGGGCCGGCCGGCCCCTCGTCCCGCCACACCTCACGACCATCACTCCGGTCGACGGCGACGACCGCCGCTCCGGCGACGACAGCGGTCTCCGGACCGACCACGCAGTCGACCCCGCCCGCGGTCGGGGGGTCGACGACGTCCCGGCGCCAGTCGATACCGGGGCTCGGCGGCGGCTCCGCTACTGGGTTGTGTGCCGTGCCGGCGGGGTCGTAGTCCGCCTGGGGCCAGACGTCCTCCTGCGGGGACCGCGCCTCGATTGGCCCGAGGCCGACCTGCGAGGCGACGCCGCCGACGCCGAGGGTCGCGGCGCCGGCGAGGAGGGCACGGCGGGTGGTTCGACGGGAGGGGAGCGGGGACCCCTGGTACGGGGCCAGGTCGTCGTCGCTGACCACGCCGACAGGCTCGACTGAGGCGAATAAGTATCTTCTGCCGTGACACCCTGACGTGCGCGCGTCTCAGTGACCCTCGGGCCCGTGAGTCCGGGGCCAGGGTCACGGCCACCTCTCGGTTCCCCGACACAGCCATTCTTATTCCTACCCCTGGTGGTGGGCGTATGAACTACGAGCGCATCGAACTTGCCCAGCCACACTACGGAGGGGCAAACGCCTATCGGGTCGGGGACACGCTCGTCGACACCGGCCACGTCTGTGAGGCGTCCGTCGAGCGCCTGAAGACGGCGCTTGAGGACCGTCTTGAAGGTATCGAGCGTGTCGTCCTGACCCACCCACACATCGACCACGTCGGCGGCTCGCTGACCGTCGACGCGGTGACCGACCTGCCCCACGTCGTCTACGAGGGTGCCGGCGACATGATCCGGCGGTACGACGACTACCTCGCGGAGGCCCGCGAGGAGATGGCGGCCCTCTCCTCGGGGCTGTACGACGGTGAGCCCGAACCCGACGACGTCTACTTTCCCGTCGACGCCGACTACGCCACCAGCGAGGTGGCGTTCGAGCGGGTCGTCGGCCACGGCGACACGGTCCGGGTCGGCCCCTACGAGTGTGTCGCGGTCCACACACCCGGTCACTCCCACCAGCACATGGCGCTACATCACGAGCCCTCGGGTGTGGTGCTGTCGGGCGATATCGTCTCGACCAACGGCCACTTCATGTACGGGCCGGTCCACTGGGATATCGGCGAGTACAAGACCGGGCTCCGGCGGCTCCGGGCGGCCGACCCCGACCTCCTGCTCCCGGGCCACGGCGACCCGATGGACGACCCCGCTGCGCGCGTCACCGACGCCCTGGAGAAGGCCCAGGGGGTCGAGCAGGCGGTGCTTGACGCCGTCGCCGAGCAGGGTGCACTCGCGGCCCACGAACTCGCGGTAACGGCACTGGGTGCCACCGACGATACGGTTCAGTTTCTCTCGAACGTCGCCTCGGCCTACGCCGTCCACCTGGCCGAGCGCGGGGACCTCAGCGTTGAGCGCCGCCCCTACGTGGTCGCCAGGCCGGTCTGAGGCGCCGGTTCCGGTGCCGGCGGTGGTCACCGACCCTGGAACTCCGGTCGCTCGCCCTCGGTGAACGCCCGAACACCCTCCCTGAAGTCCTCGGTCCTGGCGGTCCGGGCGATGGCGTCGGTCTCGGCGGCCAACTGTTCCTCGAGACTCGCCGACGTGCTGTGGTCCAGTAGCTGCTGGGTCCGCCCGAGCGCGACCGTCGGCCCGCTGGCGATTTCCGCCGCGAGTTCGGTCAGCCGGTCGTCGAACGTCTCGTGGGGGACGGCCTCTGTCACGAGCCCGATGTCGACGGCCTCGTCAGGCTGGACCTTGTCGTTGGTGAGCGTGAGCCGTTTGGCCTGCCGGAGGCCGACCATCCGCGGGAGGAAGTAGGTCGCGGACCCGTCACCGGTCGCGCCGATCCCGGGATAGCCGAACTGGAAGTAGGCGTCCTCGCTCGCGAGCACGTAGTCCCCGAAGATCGCGAGGCTGAATCCCGCCCCCACGGCCGGGCCGTTGACCCCCGTCACGACCGGTACCTCGGCCTCGTGGAACTGGAGGATGGCGTCGTGGAGGACCGAGGCACCGCGGCGCATCCCCGCGGCGGGGCTCTCACTCGTGAAGCTGGAGACGTCCCCGCCGGCACAGAACACGCCGTCGGAGCCGGTGAGGACGAAACACCGGACGTGGTCCTCGTGCAGACGGACCGCCAGGTCGAGCAGTTCGTCCGACATCGTGTCGCTCAGGGCGTTCATATCGGCTTTGCTGTGGATCTCCGCCCGCAGGACGCCGTTGTCCATACTGGTCTCGAAGTTCTCGTACTCCTGGGTCGGCTTGTGTGACGCCATACCACCCCTGGGACCCGGGGGTAGTTCTGTGTTTGGGAGCCAGGGGGCCGTCACCCCTCCCGACAGCAGGCTTTTGCCGGTCGCCGGTCTCGGACCGGGTATGCCAGTTGACTCCGACGAGGAACTCACCGAGATACTCGCCCTCGACACGGTCGCGGTCGTGGGCTGCTCGACGACCCCCGGCAAGGACGCCCACGACGTCCCGCAGTACCTGCTCGACAGCGGCTACGACGTGGTTCCGGTCAACCCCTTCGCCGAGGAGGCCCTCGGCCGCACCGCCTATGACTCGCTGTCCGCGGTTCCCGATGATATCGACATCGTCGACGTGTTCCGGCCGAGCGAGGAGGTTTCCGGGGTTGTCGACGAGGCCCTCGACCGTGCGGACGCAGGGGTCGTCTGGACGCAACTGGGTATCAGAGACGAGGATGCTGCCGCCCGGGCGGAGGCGGCCGGCAAGCGTGTCGTCCAGGACCGATGTATAAAGGTCGAACACCGGCGGCTGCTGTAGCGTCCGTATAGGGCTGTCCCACAACCCTGCCCTCGGTTCCCGTCACTCGGCCGTCGTCCCGGTCTCAGCGTCGCCCTCGCTCGTGTCGTCTTCGTCCGCCGACGGGCGGTCGGCGGCCGCAAGTGTTGCCTCCACGTCGACACCCTGTCGTTCGGCGAGTGCCTCGATAACTGTGCGTTGCTCGGCGAGTTCGCGCTCGATATGGTCGACCTGGGCGCTCGTCGTCTCGAGGTCGTCCTCGACCCGTCCGACGCGCTCGATGACCTCGTTCATCTTGCTGTAGAGCTGTTCGGCGGCGTCGATGACCTTCTGGAGTTTCTTTGCGGTCCCACCGAGTGCCATAGCGACTGGTAGCGGGGCCGCCCACCTGTGTGTTGTGGTGGCCGGGCCGGCCTGGTGGTCCCGCACCGTCACGAGGGGGGCTCCGTGGCCGTGGTCATCATCAAGGACAACGAGCCACGCGAAATGGTCGTCGACACTGCGCTGGCCCGGGGTATCCTTTGCCTGTCACACCCCCGCAGACCCGGGACCGTCCGGCTTAAGAGCCGGCCGGCCGGAGTCGGCCACATGGACCACCGCCGCGCCGCGCCCCT
>JBLGCN010000041.1:0-10413 GCA_047617405.1 Natronomonas sp. | reverse complement strand
CGTCCCGTAGTGGTCGAGCGCGAGGGTGACCCCCTCGGCGAGGCTGTCGTCGACGCCCTGCTCGCGGAGCGCGGATGCAAGGGCGTCGCCGCGGGCGTCCATGCGGGCCGCGGCCGCGAACTGGGTGACACGGTCGAGGGTGCGCTCGGCGGCGTCGACCGTCCAGCGGTCCCGGGTGTCGGCGTCGACCTCGCTGACCGTCTCCGGGCGAACCGAGGTGTAGACGGTGTCGGCGTCGTCGGGCTGGAACGTGCGGGCTTTTCCCGTCACCGCGACGAACATCGGCGGGTCGGCCCGGTCCAGAAAGGCCTGCTCGTCAGGCTGGTACTGGCCGGCATAGAGCACGAACGCGCCTGTCGGGTCGACCACCCGGCCCCGGAGCACGTCCTCCGACACCTGTTCGACCTCGGTCAGCACGCCGACGGCAAACAGCCGGTTCACACGGGCGCCGGACGGTGTGACGACGTAGTTTGGCGCCCGTTCCTCGTCGCTCTCGGAGTAGGAGTGGTCGGCGTCCTCGAACTCGGCGGCAAACAGCCGGTGGGCCACCTCGCGGCGGCCCGGCCCGTCGGCGTCACTCATCGGCCGGCCTCCGCCAGCAGCGCCTCGGCGCGGTCCGCGGGGTCACCGCCGGTCTCCGCGAACTCCGCGGCGTCGAGTGTCGCCCCGAAGTCGTCGACGCTGAGCGAGCCCCGTACCCGGAACGCCCGGCCCACGAGCTCCTCGCGGATCTGGTCGGCCACGACCTCGCGGTCCATCGCGTCCCGGGCGTGTTCGCGGGCCGCCTCGAGGCCGCCGCCGTAGACCGTCGCCGTCAGGTCGTCGTCGAGCACGACCGTCAGCGTCCCGGTCCCGTCGTCGAAGATGAGCTTCGTCCGAAGGTCGTCCTCGACGTCGACCGCACCGTGTTGTCGGCACTGACTGTTCTGGGTGACCCGGCCACACTCGGGGCAGCGCTCGACCAGCCCGGAGCCGTCGCGGACGCCGACGACGTTGCCCGTCACCTCCACGTCGAAGAGCCCGCCGGAGGCGACGGCCTCACCGACGTCGAGGTGCGGTGCCGACTCCGTCGCCTCCACTGCCCGCTCGAGCCGGCTGACCCTCGAGAACTCCGAGACATTAACAGAGGGCGCCCCGCGAAACTCCCGGATGTAGGCGTTCTCGACCCGGACGGACACCCCTTCCTCGACCTCGCCGTGTGGGTCCCAGTCGGTAAAGGGGAGCCGGGCAGTCTCGTCGGCGAGGACGCCGCTGAGGATCTCCGTCTCCCCGTCCCGGCCGTCGATGACCTTCGACTCGACCTCCAGCGGCGTGACCTCGACGTCCACCCCGCGGTCCCCGGGCGACAGCTCTGCCAGGGCCGCGTCGCCGCCGACCTCGTAGTCGACGTCGACGGCCTCCTCGACGGCCTCGACGCTGGTCTCCTGGCCGATATTCAGCTCGGGGGCACCCTCCCACTCGCGGACGCCGGCATTCCCCAGCCGGAGCGTGTCCCCGGGGTCGTGGCCGAACTCGACCCACGAGGTGAAGTCAATCCGCCCGGTCTCGTCGGCCAACTGCCCCTCGTAGATCACCTGGTCCTCGCCCTGGTAGCGGATCGACCGCTTGCCGGCCGTGAGCACAACTGCCGTCACCGAGACGTTCGAATCACCTGTCACGATGTCGGCGACATCCTTGCTCGCTGGGGTGGTGTCGCCGCCGCCGTCCCCGTACTTCCGGCGGAGGTTCCCTTTCGCCTCGTCGAGCGGGACGCTGTACTCCACGAGGTTCTCCAGGTCGCGTTTGACCTCCGCTTTGTCGACACCGAGGTCGGAGGCAAGCTCCTCGGCATGCTCCTCTATGTTCATCACCTGACTCTCGCGGCGCCAGGACGAAAAACCCTCTCCTGGGCCGCCAGCGCGCGGACAGCTGTCAGGGCCACCCCAGAGGGTATAAGCCGGCCCGGAGCCGAACATCGTCATGCGCGATACGCCTACCCGCCGGCGAATCCTCGCGGCGCTTGGGGCCACGGGGGCCGCCGGTTTCGCGGGCTGTATCGGGGGGTCAACGCCGACGGCCAACGGTCAGGGCGGCGGCGAGGACGGCGACACAGACAGCAACGGTACCGGTGACAGCCCCACGGCCCAGCCACAGCTTCCGGCGCCGGTCAGCGGTGACCCGGACGCGGACGTGACGCTGGCCGTCTACGAGGACTTTGCCTGCCCCCACTGCCAGGCGTACAACGCAACCGGCTACCCCGAGTTGGCCGCGGCGTTTGTCGACCCGGGTCGGGTCCGCTACGAGCACCGTGACCTCCCGATCCCGGTGCTCGACCCCGAGTCCTTCGAGGCCGCAAACGCCGCACGCGCGGTCCAGGACCGTCACAGCGACGAGGCCTTCTGGGCGTACGCCGACGCGCTCTTCTCGAACCAGGACGCGCTCGGCTCGGAGACGCCGGGGCTGTACGCTACCGTCGCCGCCGACCTCGGATACGAGGGGGAGCCGGTCCGGGCGGACGCCGTCGACCAGGTCTACGCCGACACCGTTGCGGGCGACCGCCAGCGCGGGGTCGACGCGGGTGTCGAGGGGACGCCGGGCTTCGTCGTCGACGGCGAGGTGGTGGCCAGCGGCTTCGGTGACTCGACTGTCGGGACTGTCCAGGCCGCCGTCGAGGAGCGGCTCTGATGCGGGGGTCGCCCGAGGTTGCCGTGTTGCGGCTGGGCCACCGGCCGGGCCGGGACGAGCGGATGACAGCTCACGTCGGCCTGACGGCACGGGCGCTGGGGGCCGACCGGGCTATCCTCGCGAACGAGGGGGCCAGCCGCGCCGACACGATAGCGGACATCACCGACCGGTTTGGCGGCCCCTTCGCCGTCGAGACCACCGAGACGCCGACGGAACTGCTGACGGACTGGGACGGGACGGTCGTCCACCTCACGATGTACGGCCTGCCGGTCCAGGAGGAACTGCCGGCGGTCCGTGAGGCCCACCGCTCGGGGCCGCTGCTCGTGGTCGTCGGCGCTGAGAAGGTGGCCTGGGACGTCTACGAGGCGGCCGACTGGAACCTGGCGGTGACGAACCAGCCTCACTCGGAGGTGGCATCGCTCGCGGTCTTTCTCGACCGGCTGTTCGAGGGGGCGGAACTGGACCGGGTGTGGGAGGCGGCCGACCGCGAGGTGCTCCCGCAGGCGGAGGGAAAGCGTGTCGAGGACCTGGAGTAGCGAGCCCGCTCTGCGGGGGTGTGCCCGTCCCCCGGGGTGACCCGATGGGTTTAACCGCGCCACAGCCTGAAGTACCAGCAATGGCTTTTGAGGAACTCCTCGAGGACCCCGTGATACAGAAGTACCTCCACGAACTGGTCGGTCCGAAGGGGATGCCGGTCGCGGCGGCCCCGCCGGACGGCGAGGTGACCGACGAGGAACTCGCCGAGGAGCTGGGCTTGGAGCTCAACGACGTGCGCCGGGCGCTGTTTATTCTCTACGAGAACGACCTGGCGAGCTACCGGCGGCTGCGCGACGAGGACTCCGGGTGGCTGACATACCTCTGGACCTTCCAGTACGAGGATATCCCCGAGCAGCTCGAGGAGGAGATGGAGCGGCTGCTGGCCGGGCTCCACGAGCGCCGGCAGTACGAACTCGACCACGAGTTCTACCTCTGTGAGACCGACGGGCTCCGCTTCGAGTTCGGCGAGGCCATGGACTTTGGCTTCGAGTGTCCGCAGTGTGGCAGCGAACTCGATGCCCTGGAGAACACCCGGCTGGTGGAGTCGATGGACGAGCGGATCGAGACACTCAGCGACGAACTCAACACCGACCCCGCCGACGCCGAGGTCTGAATGGTCGTACTCGCAACGAAGTGTTACGTCGACGGCGAGGCCCGCGAGCGGGCACTCGACGGTCTGACCGCGATGGTCGGGGACGATGTCGGCGACCTGGATGTCGAGTACGACGTCGGCGTCCGGGAGGACGACTTCCCGGCGGTGACCGTCGATGGGGCCGACGCCGTCGCCGCCCGGAACCTCCTCCGCGAGCGGTGGGGGGAGGTCACACCCCACCTGGAGCCCGGCGAGACCGCCGTCGGGACGCTCGACTCCTGGGACGACGACGGGTTCGTCCTCGATGCGGGCCGTGAGGTCCGGGTGCCCGCCGACGAACTCGGCCTCGGTCGGGGGTCACCCGCACAGGTCCGCAAGCGGTTCGGCCTCGTCCAGCACCTGCCGTTGCGCTTTGTCCCCGGTGACCCGCCGCGGCTGGCCGAGGCGGAACAGGACCGGCTCTACGAGTGGACCCGCGGGACCGGCCGGGTCAACGTCAACAGCGCAACCCGTGCGGAGATACGGGCAACGGTCAACCGCGCCGGCCACGCCGACGACATCCTGACCGTCGAACGGCTCGGCCTGCTCGAAGGGAGTATCGTCTGCGCCGAGGGAACTGACCCGCCGGGGCTGCTGGCGAGTATCGGCGGCTATCTCCGGTCGGAACTGCTTGCTGTCGTGCCATGAACCGCAGGCGACTCGCACTCGGCGGCCTGGTCGTCGTGCTCGTGTTGAGCGGCTGTGCCGGGTCGACACAGGTCTCCGAGGAGGACCTCAGCGGTGACGCCGAGTATGACTGGGAGACGAGCGAGACGGTCGCCGTCGAGGTGAGTGACGCCTCCTACCGGACTGTGGTGAACCTGACAAACTCCTCGACGCTCGAGGTCTTCCAGCGCGACGCGCTCGGCGGTGACGGCGCGGTACGGATCTCGGCACTACAGTTCCGGTACCCCAACGGCACGGTCGTGAACGCCAGCGAGGGGAACCTCTCGGCGACACTGGAAGCCGAGCGCACGCAGATCACGCTCCCGGCCGAGGCCGGGAAGGTCGGCTACACCGCCGAGCGGGTGGGCAATGAGTTCGCCCTCCCGGTCTTTACCGAGGGTTCCTACAGCGTCCGGCTGCCACCGAGTACGCGTGTCGGCGTCCCGGTCCTCTCACACGCTGACCCCGGGGGCTACGAGACCAGCGTAGCCGACGACCGGATGACGCTGCGGTGGGACGGCCTCTCGGATGGCGGCATCAGCGTCCGCTACTATCTCCAGCGTGACCTCTGGATCTTCGGCGGCATCGCGGTGGTGTCGGTGACACTCGGTGTCGGCGGCCTGGTCTACTACCTCAGGCAGATCCGCGACCTCGAGGAAAAGCGCGAGGAGCTGGGGCTCGACGTGGACTACGAGGACGACCCGACCGATGACGGTCCGCCCCCGGGGATGCGGTAGCGGTGGTCGCTGCCCGCCCGGGAGCCGGTGAACCTTTTACCGGGTCGGTCCTACCGACGGTATGCGCGTCGCGCTGGTGACCGTCGGCGACGAACTCCTGGCCGGCGACACCGCCAACACAAACGCCGCGTGGCTGGGCCGGCAACTGACCGGCCGCGGGGTCGACGTCGAGCGGGTGACTGTCGTCCCGGACCGCGAAGGGGACATCGCGAGAGTCGTCAACGAATATCGTGCGGAGTACGACGCGGTGGTGGTTACGGGTGGGCTCGGACCGACCCACGACGACCTGACGATGGACGCCGTGGCGGCCGCGTTCGGGACCGAGACCGCCGAGCGTGAGGCGGTCTACGAGTGGCTGGCGGCGGACGGTTACGCCCGCGAGGACCTCTCCGAGGAAACCGCATACATCCCCGACGGTGCGGAACTGCTCGAGAATCCCGAGGGTGTCGCACCCGGCTGTGTTATCGGTACCGTCTACGTCCTGCCGGGGGTACCCGCCGAGATGAAGGCCATGTTCGAACTGGTCGCCGACCGCTTCGAGGGTGAGCCGGTCTACACCGAGACAGTGGTCGCGGACGAACCCGAGAGCAGCCTCCTCGACAGGGTGGCACAGGTCCGCGAGGAGTTCGATGTCGGGGTGGGGAGCTACCCCGGGGAGACGGTCCGGCTGAAGATACGAGGAGACGACGAGACAACGGTTGCGGAGGCGGCGGCGTGGTTGCGTGAGCGGGTGGACTCCGCCGGATAGAGCGGGAGCCGTGAAGGGCCGGTGTCCTACCGGGAGAGGTGGCGGAGCCACAGCGCGGTGACCAGGATCCCGCCCAGCCCGATGACCCACCCAACGACGTCGATAACGCCGGTCTGCACGGAAACCTCGCCGGCCGCGGTCAACAGCGTCATACTAACTGTTTGCCGGTCGCCGATATAAATCGTTCCGGTTCGTTTTTGCACGCGGTCGGCATACCACAGGTATGCGCACTGTCGGGGTCGTTGTCAACCCGGTCGCCGGGATGGGGGGTCGGGTCGGGCTGAAAGGCACCGACGGGAAGGTTGAGGAAGCCCGCCAGCGTGGCGCCGAGGCGCGCGCCCCCGAACGCGCCCGGAGGGCGCTTGATGCGATGGCCGAACCCGACAGGCCGCTCCGGGTGTTGGCATACGCGGGGGTGATGGGTGCTGACGCGGCGCAGGCGGCCGGTCTAGAGCCTGTCGTCGTTGGCCGGCCGGCGGCCGGGGTGGACGCGGGTATCGGTGAGACGACCGCGGCGGACACCCGCGACGCCGCCCGGGGGTTGGCCGAGGAGGGTGTGGATATCGTCCTCTTTGTCGGCGGGGATGGAACGGCGGCCGACGTCGCGGAGACAGTTACAGAGCTAGACGCGGAGACGCCCATCCTCGGTGTGCCGGCGGGCGTGAAGGTGTACTCGTCTGTGTTTGGCGTGTCGCCCGCGGCCGCCGGGCGCGTGGCGGCGACCTACGAGGAGACGGAGCCCGCCGAGGTCAACGACATCGACGAGGACGACTACCGCGCCGGCGAGGTCCGGACGGAGCTGCGGGCGGTCGCTCGGGTCCCGGTCGCGGAGCAACGCCAGGCGAGCAAACAACTCGCCGGCGGCAGTGTCGAGGGGCTGGCCGCGGGTGTTGTCGAGGCTGTCGAGTCGGGGGTGACATACGTGCTTGGGCCGGGGAGCACGCTCGGCGAGATCAAAGGCCGACTCGGGGTCGAGGCGACGGCGCTCGGCGTCGACGTTTACCGGGACGGTGCGGTGTGTGCGTCCGATGCCGCCGAGTCGGACATCCTGGCGGCGCTGGGGGATGACAACGTCGTGGTGGTCTCGCCGGTCGGCGGGCAGGGGTTCGTGCTGGGCAGGGGGAACAAGCAGATATCACCGGCGGTGCTCAGGCGCTCGGAGCTTGTGGTTGTGGCCTCGCGGACAAAGTTGGCGGCCGTCGGCGTCCTCCGGGTCGACACCGGGGACCCCGACCTGGACGAACAGTTGCGGGGCTGGCAGCGGGTCCGGGTCGGCCGGTTCGAGACCCGGCTGGTCGAGATCGTCTGACCTAAATGCCACCCCAAGATCTGTCACGGTCTTCCCCGTATATTAGGCTGTAATGATACTGTTAAGACCCCGTGTCTCCAGAGGCCGGTATGGAGACGCGCAAAGTGCAGCGGCTGGGGCCGTCGACGCTCGCGATGACGCTGCCCGCGGAGTGGGCAAGCGCACACGATGTCGAGAAGGGCGACGAGGTCTCACTACGGGTCGGTGGAAAGGGGGCGCTGACAGTGATGCCCGAGTCCGTCCAGACCGAGGACACGGAGGCGGTGATCAGCGCAAGGGGGCTCAGCGCCGACGCCGTCGAGCGAGCCATCGTCGCGCAGTACGTCCTCGGCCGGCGGATCATCCACGTCGAGGCGCCCGAGGGTGAGACACTCGAGAGCGCACACATCAACGCCGTCTACAACGCCGAGACACAGCTGATGGGGCTGGGTGTCATCGAGGAGACACCGGACAGCCTCGCTATCCGGTGTTCGGTCGACCCCGAGGACTTCACGCTCGACAACCTGCTGGAGCGCCTGGAGTCGACGGGGTCGACGATGCGCAACGAGGCGGCAAAGGCACTTGCGCACAACAACCCGGACCTCGCCCAGCGGGCGCTGAACCGCGAGCGCCAGGCCAACAAGATCTTCGTGCTGTTGTTGCGCCTGATCTTCACGGCCTACCAGAACCCCACCCTGGCCCGGGCGGTGGGACTAAAAGACGGCTTCCCGCTGATCGGCTACCGGTCGATCGCGAAGAATCTCGAACTCACAGCCGACAACGCGGAGGACATCGCCGATATCGCGCTGGCGGCCGAGGACAACGCGCTCAACGTCGACAACGACACGATGCGTCGGATCCGCGATTTTACCGACGAGGTCGACGAGATCACCGAACTGGCGGTCGAGGCCGCTGTCGAGCGGAACTTTGACACCGCTGTGAACGTCCGCGAACGGTTTGCCGACATCGAGGACCGCGAGGAGGAGATCCTCGCCGACCTGCCGGAGATGGACAACAGACACCTGCTCGAGATCCGGGAGGTGCTGGTGAGCCTCCAGCAGACCGCCCAGTACGCCGTCCGAAACGCCGAGATCGCGACCAACCTCGCACAGGACGAGGAGGACGCTCACACCACGATCAGCTGAGTGGACACCCACAGGCCACGGGGTGAACCGAGCGAACTAAGTGGCCGTCGGAGAAGACTCAGGTATGGCAGAACAGGCCGGGCGGTCGGATATGGGGACCGGGCTTGCCTTTGTCTTCGGCGTGATCGCCGTACTCGGCGCCCTGGTAACGACTGTGACCTCCTATATGGACGCCGTGAGCGGGAGCGATATGCAGGTGGTCGCCGGCCTCGGGATGGCGGTGGCGATGCTCGCCGGCGGGCTGGCCGTTGCCGTTATTCACGCCTACGGGTGACCTCGGGGACGCGGTCTCCACACCCTCAATGCCAATAACCGTTAAGAGCGTACAGCCCCTTTAGCGAGTAATGGTCGAGCTTAGCGAGGAGGACCGAAAGATCCTGGAGGTCCTCCACGAGAAGGTCTCCGGCGGGGAGGCGTACGTGCGGGCGAAAAACATCGCCAGCCAGCTCGGGCTCTCCTCGAAACAGGTCGGGGCGCGCCTGCCGAAACTCGCCGAGGACGAGGCGGAGGTCGACGTGGAGATCGAGAAGTGGGGACGGGCTCGCTCGACTACCTGGCGGGTCACCCGGGGCTGAGCGCACAGTTGACGGGTTTTTTACCCCGGAGTCCCGACCCACAGTCATGACTGTCCGGGTCGAACGAGTCGTCGAGGTGTCCGCACCGCCGGCCGACGTGTGGTCGTTCATCGCCGACCCGGAGAAGCGCGCTCGCTCGGTCAGTGTCGTGACCGACTACGATGACCTGGGCGACGGAAAGGCGGTCTGGCATGTCAAACTCCCCATTCCCGTTATCAACCGGACAATCAGTGTCGAGACCGAGGACCGCACACGTGACCCCCCACAGTACGTCGAGTTCGTCGGGAAGTCGAAGGTGATGCGCGTGGTCGGCGAGCACACCCTTGAGGAACAGGCCGACGACACCCGGCTGACCAACCGGTTTGTCGTCGACGGCAAGCTCCCCGGTGTCGAGCGCTTTTTCAAGCGCAACCTCGAAGCCGAGTTCGACAACCTCGAGCGCGAGCTTCACGAGGACCTGGGGCTACAGTACTGACGCGGGCCGGCTACGCTATCGGGCGAGCACAGCCTGTCCGGGACAGTGCGAGGGGTTTATATCCGTAGCATCAATATACCCGTATGCCGGCAAGGCGCTTTTCACGTCGACACCGGCACACTGCTCGGCCTCGCGGGCTCTCGACCACCCGGCATCATCGGGCTGTCCGGACAGCCCCACTCCCGCCTCCTCGCCTTCCGAACTGTGACTCAGAGCTGTCGGTACATCCTCCACTCCGGTCACTCGGCAACCTCCCCAGTCGCGTCAAGGGCGGCCAGCGCCGCCTCGATGTCCTCGCGAGTGACCGTGACCCGGTCGGTGTGTTCGTCGGCGGTTCCGGGGTCGACCGTCCCCGCGACCGCCCGGACCGCCCGGAGGGAGGCATCACGGACCAGCGCCTCGAGTTGGGCGCCCGAGAAGCCGGCCGTCTCCGCGGCCACGGCGTCCAGGTCGACGTCCGTGGCGAGTGGCGTGTCGCGGGTGTGGACCCTGAGGACCTCCCGGCGGGCGGTCGCTCCGGGGAGAGGAACCTCGATGTGACGTTCGAGCCGTCCCGGCCGGAGCAGCGCCGGGTCGAGGCTGTCCTTGCGGTTCGTGGCGGCGAGTACGAGCAGTGACGGGTGTTCGGCCGCCCGGTCGAGTTCGGTCAGTAGCTGGGAGACAACCCGGTCAGTCACCTCGCCGGTCTCGCCACGGCGGCCGGCGACGGCGTCGACCTCGTCGAGAAAGACAACGGCCGGTGCGGTCTGTCTGGCCCGCTCGAAGACCTCCCGGACCGCCTCCTCGCTCTCGCCGACGTATCGGTCCAGGAGTTCCGGGCCGGCCACGCGAAGGAAGTTGACACCGCTCTCCCCCGCAGTTGCTCGCGCGAGCAGCGTCTTCCCGGTGCCGGGGGGTCCGTGCAGCAGGACGCCCGACGGCGGGTCCGCGCCCGCGGCCTCGAACAG
>JBLGCN010000040.1:0-10458 GCA_047617405.1 Natronomonas sp. | reverse complement strand
CCCATGTTTTTGCGACTGAGTGGTGCCCGCAGCGAGCGGAGCGAGCGAGGGCACCCGAGGGAGTAAAAAGTGGGGTTACAGTTCACCGAGCTTTCGGAGCAACTGCCCGCGGTACTCCTCGTCGGCCCGGACGCCTTTGAGTTCGAGGACGTTCCGTTCTAGCTTGTCGAGTGCGACCCGGAAGGCGTTATCGGCGCCGTAGCCCTCGCCGGAGCCGGCGGCCTGGCCCTTGTTGGTCCGCAGCCGGATCTGGGCCTGGATTAGCGGCGTGCCGCGGTGGGTCTCCTTGTGTTCCTGGAAGCGGACGTGAGCGTGTCGGACCTGCATCTGCTGGTATTTGTCGACAACGCTCTCGATCTGCTGGCGGACCTGGTCGCGGGAGAGCGCCTCCAGCAGGCTGATTTTGGTGATCTGGACGTCCATGTGCTCCTCCTCGGTGTAGGTCAGTGCCCGGAGCACGTCGGTCTTGGTGATGACCCCCTGGACGACACGGTCGTCGTCCTCAGGGGTGACCACCAACCCGGCGTAGTCGCCGTCGAACATCCGCCGGACAGCCGCCTCCACGGACTCCTCGTGGGTCGTCGTTTCGACGGGGCTCGACATGATGTCGTAGGCGGGGATATCGAGTACCCGGTCGTTGTCGCCGCCGCGGTCGCCGCGGGTGGTCTTGTCCATGTCCCGGACGACTACGTCGACGATGTCGTGGGTCGTCACCAGCCCCGAGAGGGAGCCGTCCTCGTCGAGGACGGGGAGCCGGGAGATGTCGTTCTCCCGGAGGAGGTTGATCACGCGACCGATATTCGTGTCCTCGTCGACCGTGACGACATCGTCGGTGGCGATCTCCCCGACGGTGAGCGCGTCGAGATTCTCTAAGACAGCCTCGAGGATGTCGTCCTCGGAGACGATCCCCCACAGTCGGTCGGCCTCGAAGACGGGGGCGATCTTTGTCTTGCCCTCGACGAGCACGCGAGCGACCTCCCGGACGTCGGCGGTCCGGTCGACCTTCGGGGCTGACCGCATCAGCCGCTCGACTTTGGCGTCATCGTCGATCCGGGACTGGACGAGCTGGCGCTGGGCGAGCACGCCGGCGTACGCCTCGTCCTCGGTGACGATGAGCCCCTTCGGGTTCTCGCGATCGAATATCGACCTGATCTGTCCCAGTCGTTCGTCAGTCTCGACGGCGACGTACTCGCTGGTCGCGATATCGGCGATATCCATCGTAGGGTTCCTCTCCTTGGGGGTTCTACTCGCGCGGTAATCAAAGTTGGTTCTTGTTGCCACACCCGAGGCGTCCCCGGAAGGGCCGTGACCGGCGGGTCGGCGCACACGCTTTTTTTCGGCCGGTCCCTTTCGGCTGGTGTGTTGCCCGACATCACCGTCTTCGGCGAGTACACCTACCTGGCCACCGAGCTCATGTGGGGAACGGTCGCGCTCGCCCTCCTGGCGTACGCGGGGGCGTGGCGGGCGGCCGCCCGGACTGTCCTGGTGCTGTACCCCTTCGCGCTCGCGTGGGACTGGTACACACTGACCGTCGGCGTCTTCGAGATCCCCCTGCGGACCGGCGTCGAGCTGGTCGGGGTCCCCCTCGAGGAACACATCTTCATGCTACTGGTGCCCGCGATGGTCGTCGGCGCCCACGAGAGCCTCCGGAAACTGCGCGGTCCCGCGGGCACCGGGCACCGCAGCGAGGCGGGACCGGAGGCCGGTGAACGGGCTTAGCTGTTCTGGACCGCCGCGGTCACCATCCCGGCGCTCTGCCCGGCCCCCACCACGGCGAGGCCGACGAGAACCCACTCCGGACCGATGCCGGCCCCGGTCGCGGCCGCGTAGGTGACCGCGCCCGCCAGCGAGAGCGCGCCGGCGAGGAAATACACCTGCCGGAAGGGCGCGTCGGGAACGAGGGTCCCGGTCCTGAGGTACGCGAGGCCGGGGAGGGCCATCCAGCCGTACGCCGATATCCGCAACAGCGCCCCGTTCGGCGGCGAGAGCCAGAGTCCGACGGTACCCGCGAGCGTGAGCGGGAGGCCGGCGACCAACACCAGCCGCCAGACACGCAACACCGGTCCGGTCATCTCGGCCGCGCCGGCGGTAATAAACACCAGCAGTAACACGTCCATCACCACGAGCGCGACCAGGAGTGTCCGCTCGCTCACCAGCCCCCGGTGGGCGGCGGCGGCGACCAGCCAGGCCGCGGGGACAAGTCCGGCCGGTGCGAGGTCGGTGACGCGGCCCATGCCACCGGCTGTGACCGGCGGTGTTTGGCTCTTGTGGTCGCCGGCGTGGCTTGGTCTACCCTGGCCCGCTCCGCGGGGCGCAGGGTAGCTTTTTGCCCGTGGGGGCCGACCGTGACCGCATGGCAGTACCAGCCCCCGACCTCTCGGGACAGGTTGCAGTTATCACCGGGTCGACACGCGGCATCGGCAGGGCGCTCGCGCTCGAACTCGCCGACCACGGCGCCGATATCGTCTCGACAGGTAAAACTGTCGACGACAGCGACTCGGATCTTGAAGGGACGATCCACAAGACCGCCGACGCGGTTCGCGAGCGCGGCTCGGACGCTCTCGCGGTCCAGCTCGACGTGCGTGACCCCGACAACTGTCAGCGCGTCGTCGACGAGACACTCGAGGAGTTCGGCCAACTCGACCTCCTCATCAACAACGCCAGCGCGATTCAGATGGGGGAGATCGGTGACCTCCCGATGAAGCGGTTCGACCTGCTGATGGAGGTCAACGTCCGCGGGACCTACGCGATGACGCAGGCGGCCTTGCCGGCGCTTCGCGATGGCGGGGGGCGCGTGATTACGAACGCGCCACCCCTGGAGGTCGACCGTGTCCCCGGGATGGCCCCATACGCCTTCTCGAAGATGGGGATGGCGTTCGTGACGCTCTCGCTGTCCGGCGAGGAGGAGGATATCGCCGCGTCGACGCTGTGGCCCGTTACCGCCATCGAGACCCGTGCGACCCGGTACTTCGGGATGGGCAGCGAGGAGGACTGGCGGAGCCCGCAGGTCTACTGCGACGCAACCGACATTTTACTCGACCGCGACCCGGCGGAGGTCGACGGCCACTCCTTCTACGACGAGGAACTGCTGGCGACCGTGGGTGTCGAGGACTTCGACCGGTACGCGCTCGTCGAGGGGTCGAACCCGCCGCCCTCCTCCGCGGAGATGTTCGGCGTGGAGTTCGAGCGCGACTGGTGAGCCCCGCGGGTGGTTTCGGGGCCACCCGGGCCACACCGGCGAGCAGCGACATTCAATCCCCAGGGACCCAAACGAATACCCTGCTGGGGGTTCGAACGGGTGATATGCTCCAGCCAGGTGCGGATGCACCGTCGGTCAGCGCACAGAACCAGCACGGCGAGACAGTCACCCCCGACTTCCAGGAGCCGGCGGTCGTCTACTTCTACCCGAAGGACTTCACCGGCGGCTGCACTATCGAGGCAAACGACTTCCAGGAGACACTCCCGGCGTTTCAGGAGGCCGGCATCACCGTCTACGGGGTCTCGATGGACGACGTCGAGACCCACGCTGACTTTGCCGACGAGGAGGGGGTTACCTTCGACCTGCTCGCGGACCCCGGCGGCAACGTGGCTGGGGCCTTCGGCGTCGACACGGGCGAGGGGTACACCGACCGGGTAACCTTCACCGTCGCCGACGGGGACATCGTCGGCGTCTACGACCCCGCGCTCGCGGACCCCGACGGGCACGCCGAGGAGGTCCTCCACGACCTCCGCGAGGCGTAGCCGCGTCGGACAGGCCGCAGACGAACCCTCGACGGTGGTAGATGTTGCGACCCGGGGTCGGCGAGCACCGGTAACCGGCTTTGGCCCCTCTCAGTCGACGACCCCCTGTTCACGGAGGCGCTCGACCTCCTCGGGGCTGTAGCCGTGTTCGGCGAGCACGTCGTCGGTGCTCTCCCCGAGTTCTTGCGGGGGGACCCGGAGGCTGGTCGCCAGATTCCGGAAGTGTATGGGGTGGTCGACCATCTGTGCGTCCTGTCGGCTCTCCCGTTCGGCGGTGACTTTCAGCCCGCGCTGGGTGACGTGGTCGTCCGTCCAGACCGACTCTGTGTCGTGGATCGGCCCCGCAGGAACACCCGCGTCGTGGAGGCGGTCGACCCACTCCTCAACGGTCGCCGCCGCGAGTGTCGTTTCGAGTTCGTCGTGTAACTGGTCAGTGTGCTCGACCCGCGTATTACCGTCGTCGAAGCGGTCGTCGGTCAGCAGGTCCGGACGGTCCAACTCGGCACACAGCGCCTGCCAGAGGCTGTCCGTGCTCGCCGCGATGACGAGCGAACCATTGGCAGCCTCGAAGACGCCAAAGGGGGCCGCGGAAGGGTGGTAGGTGCCAAACCGGGGGAAGGGCTCGTCGGTGCCCCAGGTGTAGCCCGCCCGGGCACAGAGCCAGGAGATGGCGGCGTCGAACATCGGCACCTCGACCCACTCCCCCTCGACCTGCCCGGTCTCGCGGGCGTACAGCGCGGCGAGGACGCTCTGGACGGTGTAGGTCGCCGCCGCGAGGTCGCCGCTGGGCAGCCCGGACCACAGCGGTGGCGTCTCCTCCGTCCCCGTGATCGACATGATCCCGCTCATCGCCTGCACGACCATATCCCAGGCAGGGACGTCCTCGTAGGGGCTGCCCCGGCCGAAGCCGCTGATCGAGCAGTAGACAATCTCCGGATTGAACTCACGGACCGCCTCGTAGGACAGCCCGAAACGCTCGACTCGGCCGGGTTTCATGCTCTCGATAAAGACGTCGGCGTCCTCCAGTAGCCGGCGCGCGACCGCCTGGCCCTCCTCGGACTTGAGGTCGAGCGCGACGCTGTGTTTGTTCCGGTTGATCGTGTCGAAGTACTCGGGGTAGGGGCTGAACTCCCGGGCACGGTCGCCCCGGCCGATAGCCTCGATCTTCACGACCTCCGCGCCGAGGTCGCCGAGTAACATCGTGGCAAAGGGGCCGGCGATCACCTGTGTGAGGTCGACAACCGTGAGGTCGGAGAGTGGGAGTTGCTCGGCTGTGGCGTTCGTCAGTGGCATCTCCCCTGAGCTACCGCCCCCTGTGTCTTAGAGGTCAGGGTCCGGACCGGTCGCCCGGCCGTGGTCTACCCGCCAACGGGACCAAAGTCTATGTGTCCCCGCGTCGTCCGGGAGGGCATGACAGAGAGCTTCGACGCCGACCGGGTGGCCGTCGTCACCTTCGACTCCTTTGGCACGCTCGTGGACACCACCTCGGCCGCGCGAGTGTTAGAGGACCTGGTCGCGGACCCCGCGGCTGTCGCCCGGCGCTGGCGCTCGAACGCGCTCACTTACTCGACGGTGGCGAACGACCTCGACCAGTACAGGACCTACTTCGAGTTACACCTGGAGGGCCTGCGGGATGCCCTCCGGGCGGAGGGTGTCGACCTCCCCCAGGAGCGGTTACGGGAGCTCAACACAGTGTATCACGATCTAGACCCCGTCGAGGGAGCCGCGGCGGCTGTCCGCCGACTGGCCGAGGCAGGGTACCGGCCGTCGGTCTGCTCGAACGGCGACCCGGAGATGCTCGACGGGCTGGCGGCGTCGGCGGGCATCGAGGAGACCGTGACCGAGCTGGTCAGCGCCGACGAGATACAGCGGCTCAAGCCCGCCCGCGAACTCTACGAACACACCGCCACCCGGCTGGGCGTCGAGCCCGACCGGATTGCCCACGTCACCGCCCACTGGGTCGACGTCCAGGGCGGGATGAACGCCGGGATGCAGGGCGTCCACCTCCGGCGGGAGGGCACGGGCGGGGAGTGGCCCTCTTTCGGCCCTGAGCCGACACTCACCGTCGACTCCTTCGGGGCGCTGTGTGAGCGACTCGGCGCCTGAAGCGGCCGTGCCCCCGACGCCTCCGGGCTACCCCTCCCGGCGGCCACCGCACACGCTCCGAGGGGACGACCGTCGCCGTCAGACCGGCAATGTTCGAGAGCCAGCCTCGGGTACCGTCGGCCAGCAGATTTAATCGTCGGTCCGTCATCAGGTAAATTACGGGCGATTGGGTTGGACCCAGATGCTTCAGGTCGCTCACATCGTGGCGTTCGGACTCGCCACACTAGGCTGTCTGGTTGCCACGTGGCGGGTCAGACGTATCTCACACGCGGAGACCCGGTACGGGCTCGCCGGCCTCCTCGTCTTCTCGGCGGTCTGGGCACTGGGCGAGTTGACACTGTTCGTCGACCTGCCGGTGGCGGTCACCGAGGTGGCGTATCAGGTTGGGCTCGTCGCCGGGCTCGCAACCGTCGGAGCGTGGCTGTACTTCTGCTCGGCGTACTCCGGGCAGCGTTACCACCGCGAGCCGGTCTTCCGGCGGGCTGCCCTCGCGGTCTTTCTCGGTATCAGCGCGCTCAAGCTGACAAACCCGGTCCACGGGCTCTACTTCACCGCCGAGCGGGCCGCCACACCCTTTCCGCACACCAATATCCAACTCCTCGAGTTGCACCTCGTTGCAACCCTGCTGGCCTACTCGCTGGCTGCGGTCGGCTTCTACATGCTCTTTCAGCTGTTTGTCGAGTCCGATATCAGGACAACAGGGCTGGCCGCGCTCGTCAGCCTCACGGGGCTGCCGGTCGTGCTGAACCTGGCCGGATTCCTCGTGTTGCCACAGCTTGTCGCGAGCAACTACGAGCCACTCGGGGTTGCTGCCTTTGCTATCGGTGCGCTCTATCTGGCGGAGGATACCTTCGAGTCGGCACGCTGGACGGCTCACCAACAGGTCATCGACCGTATCGACGAGGGGATTATTATCGTCGACGAGGACGACATCGTCCGTGAGTTCAACACCGCCGCACGGCGGCTCTTTCCGGCGCTCGAGGCCGAGGCGTCCTTCGATGACGTGACGGCCGAGAGGAGGGGGCAGGCCGGTAGCGAGCCCGAGGGGGCTGTCTCCTGGGACGACCAGGCTGAGATCCTCAGCTTCGAGCAGGACGGGGAGACACAGTACTATGTGCTGAGCGAGACAGCCCTGACAGTGGGTCCCCACTCGGTCGGGCGGGCGGTCGTGACTACCGACGTCACACAGGTCGAGCGCCAGCGGCGGGAACTGCGGCGACAGGCCGAGCAACTGGATGGCTTTGCCGCCGCGGTCGCACACGAGCTCCGGAACACACTGACCATCGCCGATGCGAACCTGGCCCTTATTCGCGAGGCGCTCGAGCAGGGCAGGGTCGACGAGGCGACGGAGATGGTCGGGACAGTCGGTGACGCGAACGACCGGATGACCGAGATTGTGGGCGACCTGACCACGCTGGCGCGGTTGAGCCAGTCGGTCACCGACCCGTCACCGCTGCAGTTCGGGCAGGCCACGGAGCAGGCGTTCGGCTCCGTGGACACCGGTGACCTGACACTCCGGGTCGAGGGTGACGGGCGGGTCCGGGCCGACGAGACCCGGGTCGACGAACTCGTCAAGAACGCGACGCGGCTGGCGGGAACACTGGAGGCCTCGGAGCTTGTCGTAGGGGTGCGGGACGGGGAGATACGGGTCCAGGTCAGGGGCGACTCACTCCAGTTCGACGACACCGAAGGGCTGTTCGAGTACGGCTCCGCCGTGCCGACATCGGAGGCCGGGATGTGCGGCCCCAACATCCGGACGCTGGCGCGGGCCCACGGGTGGGAGGTCTCCGCCGAGGGCCTCCGGTCCGGCGGGATAGAGGTCGTTATCGACGGTGTCACCGTCGAACGTCTGGCTACGGAGAGTCACGGAGACCGTATTCCGGAGTGAGTGTGCTGACAACGGCGGCCGTGCCGTCCCGGCAGGTCGTGACAGGCAAAGGGGTTTGGCCGGCGTCCGGGTCTGCAGTCGGGTTGAAGGGCTTGCTGTGTGACACATTCGGGCGCGGAGGAACACGCGGCAAAAAACGTGTGACACCAGGGGTGGGCTGGTGACCACGAGGGGGTGGGACAGGGGGAGTAGGGCGGCAGTGTTCGCCGCCAATAACAGGTATGGCCGGGGGTATAAAAAGAAGTGTCGCAGGTTTGCAGCGCCTGCAACGCTGCCCCGTCCATCAGTACCTGCTGCATGCAGTCACAGTCGCAGGTGTAGCGCGTCCGTGGAGGCGGCATACCCCGTCTCCGTGGGCGGACACCTGGCACTCACCCCCCGGCCGTCCCCGGCCGGGTTACTCGTCGGCGTTGTCTGCCCCTGACGTCTTGGAGTCCCCACCGTCCGGCCGCTCCGAGGAAGGTGCTGGCTCGAAGGCGGTGCCGGCGAATGGCTCGTCATCGTCGTCCGGAGACTCGCTGACGACGGTTTCTCGCTGCTCGACCGGCGAGTCCGGGGGCGCTGGCGAGTCCTGTGTGCCCACCTCCGGTGGGGCGTACCGGAAAGCGGCGAGAATCGAGACGAGGAAGCTCGCACAGATGGCTGTGATACCGTAGAGCTCCGCGCTCCCAACCCGGTCTGTCACCGGTGGGTTGATAACCAGAACCGCTCCGAGCCCGGTTAGTATCCCGCTCAGGACCACAATCCTCCGCAGCGTCGAGCGGACGGCGTTGGACCACTGGTCAAACCGCCACTCGAAGGTGATACTGGCCGACAGGTACTGCAGCGTTAGGAGTGTTGCCGCCAGCGCGAGCGCCTCGATATACCGCTGTTCGGTGGTCCCGGTGTTCGCTGGCCGGGCAACCACACCGGAGACGAAGATGAGGAGAAGCGAGACAGTCCACAGTCCGAGCAATCCAGCCGTCTCACGGCGGTGGTTGCTGAGTCTCTCCCTGAAGACGGTCTGGGAGATGTAGGCAACGCCGGCCGCAAAGACCCCTATTGCCCCGAGGAGGACGCCGATTGCGGCGACACCCTGCACCATAGAGACGTAACTAGACGCAAATCCCCTAAAGCTACGGCCGTCTGCTGCCCGGAGGCCCGTAGCCCTGACCGAACACGCCGGCGGTGTTGTCGCCGCCGGTGGGCGCGAGTCAGCGTGCCGGGAGGACAGCAGGACTCGCCGGTGTCAGCCAACCACATCGCAGGTGGACGGATAACTCGGCCGCGGGTCGCCACCCTCGTCCTGAAGCAGAGTCGGCGGAGGTGGTTCCGACAGAACCTCGTGAGCGTTATTCGGTCAACCGGTCGTGGTGTTGTTTCAGGACGCGAACCGCTACTGGTGTGACCCCAAACGGCCTCCGGCAGGGTCGTGCCGCCGGGACAACTACCGGCGCACCGACAGCGGCGAACACCGCATACGGCAGAGTCCTGGGACTGTCAGTCGATTCGACGCTCGGTGATATCGGTCGTGGTGATGATCCCGACGAGGTCATCGCCGTCGACGACCGGAAGATGGCTGATCCCGTGGCGCAGCATTGCCGAGGCTGCCTCCTGGAGATAGTCGTCCGGGGTAGCGGTCTGGCTGATCTCGGTCGCGGCCTCCGCAGCCGGGATTTCGGTGGTGTCCTCCCCCCTTGACACGACCCGAACAACGTCCGTGCTGGTGAGGATCGACAGTGGGTCGGTCCGGACGACCACCGCCTTGATCCCCGCCTCGTGCATCAGCCCTGACGCCTCGACGAGCGACGCGTCGTGTTCGACGGTCTCGACGGGGCTCGACATGTAGTTCTCGATGCGTGTCGGGGTTCGTGTTCCGGTACCCATGCCCACACACACATACCCGGGGTTGATTAATGATCGGCTCCCCGCGTCCCGGCCTTGAGGGGTGTTTGTGCCGTGCTACACAGGCGACACGCGGGCGGCACCGAAGCGCCGCAGTGCCAACTTGCCCCTGCTACCGCGGTGGGTGTGTCACGGGTCGACCGCCTCGGGGACAATCGTGACCGGGACTGCCGCCTCCTCGGCAACGACAAAGCCGGTGTGCCCCTCACGAACCGTGGTCAGCCGGCCCTTCGAGCGGTGGCCGATCACGATATGGTCGATGTCGGCACGCTCCGTGAGTTCGAGCAGTTGCTTGCCGATTGCCGTCCCCGAGCGGAGTCCGCCCCGACTGAGATGCTCAAGGTCGACCTCGACGGAAACATCTGTCTCGGAGAGGGATGCCTGGATGTCGTCACGGAAGGCCCGCTCGTCCCCGGATGCACTCTCGGTCTCCGTGATGTGCGTGATGTGCAGTTCCTGCTCTAACCCGGCGGCCAACTGCACTGCCACGTTCAGAACTGTCTCGAACTGGTCATCGTCGCTGACCGCCACGAGGATACCCATACCACACTAACGGGTTAGAATAGGTAGTACCTGACGCCCCGCCGGGGTGAACGACCGGGTGACCCCGGCCAGGTGGCCGACACGCCGGAGCGACCAATACCTCCTTTCACCACGGCACTCGTCCTCCGGTGCCCCTGTCGGCTGGCCGATGAGTGTGTGGATACTGCAACCCAAAAGAGGGCGACGGACGGGTCCGGACAGTCTGGCCGTCAGTCAGGCCGCCATCGACCGCCGATCTCCTCGCGGGGGTAGTCCTGGTATGTGCCGTCGAGAAACGTCGTGACGCGCCCGTTCTC
>JBLGCN010000039.1:0-10491 GCA_047617405.1 Natronomonas sp. | reverse complement strand
CCTGCCTGCCCGGTGTCGAAGGGGGCGTCCCCGAGGTCCGGCGAGACGTACCGCAGGAAGTACCACGAGGAGTCGACAAAGGTGTCCATCGTGTCCGTCTCCCGCTCGGCAGGGCCGCCACAGTCGGGGCAGGTGGTCTCCTTCCACGCCGTGGCGGCGTCGAGCGGGTTCCCGGCGGTCTGGATGAACTCCGGCAGCTCGACGGGCAACTCCTCGTCGGGCACCGACACGTACCCACAGTCCGGGCACTCCACCAGCGGGATCGGCGTCCCCCAGTAGCGCTGCCGGGAGATACACCAGTCCTGCAGGCTGTGGACCGTCCGGTGTTCGCCGCCAAAGACGTCGACGAACCGCTCACGGGCCTTGGCGCTCTCCAAGCCGTCGTGCTCACCGCTGTTAACGAGCAGGCCGTCCTCGGTGTACGCCGCCGCCTGAACGTCGACCGCCGCTGGGTCGATGTCGGCGCCGGGGGCGGGCTCGATGACCTGCCGAACCTCGATGTCGTGTTCCTCGGCGAAGGCGTGGTCCCGGTCGTCGTGGGCCGGCACCGCGTACAGCGCGCCGGTCCCGATATCCTCGAGGACGTAGTCGGCCACGTAGACGGGGACCTCCTCGCCGGTCGCCGGGTTGGTGGCGTACTCGCCGGTGAAGACCCCGGAGGTCTGGGGGAGTTCCTCCTCGGTGTGTTCGGCACGGTGAACGTACTCCGCGACCTCGTCGTTGTCCTCGGCGAGTCGCTGTGCCACCTCGTGACCGGGCGCGAGCGCAAAGAAGGTGGCCCCGTAGACCGTGTCGAGGCGGGTGGTGAAGATGTCAACCTCGTCGCCGGTCGTCAGGTCGAAGCCGACGCTTGCGCCCTCCTGTTTGCCGATCCAGTTGCGCTGCATCTCCCGGACGTTCTCCGGCCAGCCGTCCATGTCGTCCAGGGCGTCGTAGAGTTCGTCGGCGTAGTCGGTGGTCGTGAAAAACCACTGGTCGAGCTCCCGGCGCTCGATCGGTGTGTCACACCGCCAGCAGCGCTCGTCGTCACCCTCGACCTGCTCGTCGGCAAGCACCGTCTCGCAGTCCGGACACCAGTTCAGCTCGGTGGCCTCGCGCTCGACCAGCCCTGCCTCCCGGAACCGGTTGAAAAACCACTGGTTCCACCGGAAGTAGTCGGGCTCGCAGGTGGTCACCTCCCGCTCCCAGTCGAAGCCAAGCCCCATCAGCTCCATCTGGTCTTTGATATTCCGGATACAGTCCATCGTCCACCCACGGGGGTCGACGTCGCGCTCGTTGGCGGCGTTTTCGGCGGGCAGGCCAAACGAGTCCCACCCCATCGGGTGTAACACCGACTCCCCCTGCATCCGCTTGTAGCGGGCGTAGGCGTCGGTGATCGTGTAGTTGCGGACGTGACCCATGTGCATCTCCCCGGAGGGGTAGGGGAACATCGCCAGGACGTAGGCAGGGTCCTCGGCGTCGTCCTCGATGCGGAACACCTCCTCGTCGTCCCAGACACGCTGCCACTTTGGCTCGACATCGGTGTGGTCGAACCCCCGCTCGCGTTGCTCTCCGCTTCCGGTACTCATGTGTCATCTGTTGGGATACCGACGGTGCTATACCTTTCCCTTGGGCGGCCGTCGCCGCTGTTGTATGAGCCGACACGCACAGCGGACCGGCCTCGGGGTGGGCCAGCCGGAATCTGCCCCCGCCCGCCCCCGCTCAGCCGTCAGTGCCTACGAGGGCAAATTCGGTGCCGACCCCGTCCTCGCGGGCCTGCTCGTAGACGACGTGGGCGGCGGCGACATCCTGGATCGCGAGCCCGGTCGAGTCAAAGACGGTGACGCCATCGTCGGCCTCGCGCCCGACCGCCCCTCCGCCGACCACCGCGGCGAGTTCGGCGTGGATGTCCTCGTCGTCGAGCACGCCCTCGCTCCACGGGACGTTGATCTCCCCGGAGTGGGTGCACTGGTCGTAGTCGTCGATGACGAGCGTGGCCCGTTCGAGCACGCTGTTGGCGACCTCGTGTTTCCCCTCGGCGTCGGCCCCCATCGCGTTGAGGTGGGTGTGCTCGCCGACACCGGTGATGATTGGCTCGCGAACCGGCGTCGTCGTCGAGACGACATCGCAGGCGGCGGCCTCGTCGACGGGTCCCTCCCTGACGTCGTAGGCCCCGGCGTAGCGCTCGCGAAAGGCCGCGATGGCCTCCGCGTCGCGGTCGGCGACGACCACCGTCTCGATATCCCGGACCTGGGCAACCGCCTCCAGTTGGCTGTAGGACTGGACCCCCGCGCCCACCAGCCCGAGAGAGGTGGCGTCCTCCCGGGCGAGATACCGGGTGGCGACAGCGGCGGCCGCACCCGTCCGCAGCCGGGTCAGGGTGGTCCCGTCCAGGAGTGCAAGCGGGAGTGCGGTCACAGGGTCGGAGTAGACCATCGTCCCGATGACGGTCGGCAGGCCGTGACGGTCGGGGTTCTCCGGGTGGGAGTTGACCCACTTGACACCCGCCGCCTCCCAGTCGCCGGCGTCGATGTAGGCGGGCATCGACCGGAAGTCGCCGTCGTGCTGTGGGAGGTCGATATAGGACTTGGCGGGCATCTGCGTGTCGCCGCGGGCGTCGGCCGCGAAGGCGCCCTCGACGGCGTCGATGATCCGGGCCATCGAGGCACTCTCGGCCACGTCCGACGGGTCGAGAAGCAGCGTCTCCATACCGTGACCTGACCCGGCGGCGTACTTAACTCCCCGTCCGCTCAGTAGGTGTCCACGTCGGTGCCCACCGAACAGACGTATTCGCCGGTGGCGACCTGTGGGAGCCGGCGGGTCCGCCAGAAGATCCCGCTGGAATCAGCGCTCACCTCGGCTTTGACCGTGCCGAAGATGTCGGTCACGGTAAAGAGGGTCTGCCCACGGGAGACCCGGTCGCCGAGGTCGACCGCGACGTCCACGAGCCCGCCGGCCGGGGCGCCGTACTGCTCGAACCCGTTGGCGCGGGTCTGGCGCTCGGTGGCGACATCCCCCTCGAGCAGGCCGTAGTACCGCAGGACGTTGAACACCCCGTCGACCCCCTTCTGGATGGCGTACTCGTCCCAGCCGACCGACCCGCCGAGTTCGGGGTCGACCGTCGGCACACCCTCGTTCGGCGCGGCGCGGGCGAGTTGCCCGTCCGGGCCCCGCTGGTCGAGCACGTAGCCACAGCCAAACACCTTTGCGAGTTCGAGACACTCGTCGTGGAGCCGGTGTCGGGAGCCACACCGCACCCGCACCTCCTCGATCATCCGGGAGGTTGAGCCCTGGTGCAGGTCAAGCACCAGGTCCGCGCGGGTCGCGGGGTCGAAGGTGGCAGCCGCGACCCGCTCCGAGGAGGTGCCCTCGCTGTCCCCGGGGTAGGCGCGGTTGAGCTTGGTGTCGTCGATCGGGTTGCGGTGCTCGGCCACCTGGAAGGCGTGGTAGTTGGCGACGCCGACGACCAGCAGCGTCCCCGCCAGCCCCTCGGGGTCGAGCTGTGGCATAACCCGGCTGATGACGCCGACACCGTTGAGCTCGTCGCCGTCGCTGCCGGCCTGCAGGTAGAGTGTCGGCCCGTCCCGTGCCCCGTTGACGACGGCGACGGGCAGGCCGACCGCCGCCCCGTCACGGCTCTCGCCGATAGGGAGTCGGCCGGTGTCGGCCTCCCCAGGGGCGGCCTGTGCCGAACCCAGACTCGTCATTACCAACACAGAGGCCCCCACGTTCTTTAGCGGTTCGATTGGCGCTATCCACGCGTGTTCGCCCCGGCTAGCCGGAGCCACCATCGCCGCTGCGGGACCGACGCGACTTAGTGGTGTCTGCTCCTACCGCCGGTGTGAGTGAGAACGAGACGGGCCCGAGTCGGCTGCTCGAGGCGCTCGACGCCCGGCGGAACGCGCTGGTCGGATTTGCCGTCGGTATCGTCGTTACCGCTGCTGTCTTCGTCTTTTTCGTGGTGTTGCCCGGCGCGACGACCCGCTCGCCGGTCTACTACGGGGCGCTTGCGTTCGTGTTGGCGATGGCGCTTGGCGGTCTGGCGACGGCCCTGCTGCTGGTCTACCGTGCCTACCGGCTCTCCCGGGAGCTACAGTAGCCCGGCCAGCCGGTCGACCCCCTCCCGGGGCCCTTTTGCGAGGACGATATCCCCAGCGTCGAGCCGGGTCTCGGGCCCCGGCGAGAGCACCCACAGCGTGTCGGCCTCGGGGTCGGTCCGCCGGACCGCGATGACGCGCATCCCTGTCCGGGTCTTGACCGTCAGCTCCCCCAGTGTCACCCCGTCCAGTTCCGCGCCGGCGCCGACCTCGCGGCGGACGATCACCTCGTCGCTCTCCCGGACAGCCTCCCCGACGACCGGGTGGGTCCCGATCCCCCTGAGCACCCCCTCACTTATCTCCAGGGCGGCGTCGGAGATGACCTCGACCGCCCCCGCGAACTGGACGAGCCCGCGCAGCGAGACCGGGTCCTCGACCCGGGCGGCCGCCCGCAACGTCCAGGCCTCAAACCGGGACTGGAGGGCGTCGACCTCCGCCTCCAGCTCGAACACCTCCTCGGCCAGGTCCTCCGAGTCGAAGAGCACGGCGCCGTAGGCCAGGTCGACCGCGAGCTCGCCCATATCCTTCATCAGGACGATCGAGTCGACCGCCCGGTCCAGGTCCGCCACCTCGGGCTCGACGGGCTCAGGGGGCTCGTAGGGCTCGCCGGTCACGTCCGGGTAGACCGCCTGGATGCCCGTCTCCGGGCCACGGATCAGGAGAACGTCACCGGCCCCGAGACGGGTGTCGGCGTCTGGGTTGAGCAGCCACCCCTCGGCGCGCCGGACCGCAAGCACCCGGACGCCGGTCTCCGCCTCCAGGGCCAGCCCGCCCAGTGTCTCCCCGGCGAGCGAGGAGTCGGCGACAAGCTCCGCCCGGACCAGCGTCTCGACGGCCTCCGGGAGCGCCCCCCGGAGTTCGGCCGGCAGGCCGACCTCCTCTAAGACGACCTTTGCGATATCGCCGGCGGCGTCGCTGATCTTCTCGGCGGCACCCACGACCCCCAGGACGGGCGCAAGCCCCTCGGCGTCGTCGGGTGACCGGGCGGCCATCAGGAGGCTCATCCGCGCACGTAACTGGAGGACGTCCATCTTCTCCTCGAGTTCGAGCACCTCGGCGGCCACCTCGTCGCTGTCGAGCAACACCGCGGAGTACGAGAGGTCGATGAGCAACTCGGCGGTGTCTTTCATCTCGGCCAGCACGGCCTTGACACTGACCGGCTCGTAACCGACCCCGTTGGACATGACAGGCAGTCCGCACCCCCAGGGCAAAAGGGTTGCCTGCCGGCGCGTCGCTGGACGACCGTCGACTGTGCGGCGGAGAACGCTACACCCGTCCAGCGCGGTCGGCTACCGCCGGCACACGAATGGTAATGTTTTTTCCCCGCAGGTTGGAAGGCTGGCGGTATGGTCGAACAACTTCACAAGGGACTGGAGGGTGTGTTGGTCGCGGAGTCGGAGATGAGCTACATCGACGGCGACGCGGGCAGGCTCGTCTACCGCGGGTACGACATCGAGGAGCTCGCGCGCCGGGCCAGCTACGAGGAGGTGCTGTATCTGCTCTGGGAGGGGGAACTCCCGACTGCCGACGAACTTGCGGACTTTGCGGAGCCGATGGCGACCGAGCGTGACGTCGCCGACAGCGTGCTCACGACGCTCGCGGACCTGGCGGAGGCCGACGAGCGGCCGATGGCCGCGCTCCGGACCGGCGTCTCGATGCTCTCGGTGAACGAACCCGAGGCCGACGCCGACCCACAGGACACCGACGCCACCCGCCGGAAGGCCCGGCGGATCGTCGCCAAGCTCCCGACCGTCCTCGCAAACTACGACCGTTTCCGCCGCGGCGAGGCACACATCGAGCCCCGTACGGACCTCTCGTATGCGGGCAATTTCCTCTATATGCTCACCGGCGAGGAGCCAAGCGAGGTTGCCGCCGAGACCTTCGACATGGCGCTGATCCTCCACGCCGACCACGGGCTCAACGCCTCCACCTTCACCGCGATGGTGGTCGGCTCGACACTCGCGGACGTCTACCCCGCGGTCACCGCCGGTATCGGCGCGCTGTCGGGGCCGCTACACGGTGGCGCCAATCAGGACGTCATTGAGGCGCTCCTGGAGTTGGACGACAGCGACATGGACCCCGTCGAGTGGGTCAAAAGCAAGTCCGACGCCGGCGAGCGCGTCCCCGGGTGGGGTCACCGCGTCTACAGCACAAAGGACCCTCGGGCAACGATCCTCCAGGACAAACTCGAGGACCTCTCTGCGGCCGACGGCGAGACAAAGTGGCTCGACTACACGACCGGTATCGAGGCCTATCTCACCGACAAACAGGGGCTGCCGGAGAGCGGTATCGCCCCGAACGTCGACTTCTACTCCGGTGCCGTCTACTACAAGCTCGGGATCCCCGTCGACATGTACACCCCTATCTTCGCGATGTCACGGGCGGGTGGCTGGCTCGGTCACGTCCTCGAGTACCAGGCCGACAACCGGCTCATCCGGCCCCGCGGCCGCTACACGGGTCCGGCGGACCGCGACTTTGTCCCGACCGACGAGCGGTGACGGCCCCTGCCCGGCGCGCTTGCCCGGTCAGTTGACTCTGTCCGTTGCGCCCTCAGAGAAACAGCTCGGGGTCCTCGTGTTGGACCGTCACCCGCGTGTCAGTCGCCAGGGTTCGTACGTGCGTGTACATCGTACCCTCGGTGTCGGCGCGCTCCCGGAGAGTCTCCACGTCCTCCAGTGACAGGTACGCCGGGACGAACACCGCCTCCTCGGCAGCTGTTGCCTCGGCCACCACAACCAGCAGCCGCACGCCAGCCGCATCGGTCCGGAACGCGTGGGTCCGGTCGACAGTCCGGGTCTCGACTGTATCCTCGATACGCTCGTACTCGTCGCCGGGCACCAGCACGTCCAGCCCGAACAGGTCGTCGTCGACCGCGGCGGCGTCCCGGGTGGTGACGACCACCGCCGTCCACCCCTCCTCCCGGTAGCGACCGGCCATCGCCTCGGCGTCCGCCAGAAGCTCCGCCCACTCGTCGGCGACCGCCTCCGGCACGGGTGACTCGCGTGACACATTCACACCCCCGGCCCGGCCGGGCAAAAGCGTCCCGGTCAGCGCGGGCTGGCCCCCCGTCGCCGTCGGTGAGATCCTTATACCGATGACGGCCGCGTGCCGCCCGTCTGACGGCCGTCAGATACGGGTGCTGTCGTGTGGTTTTCTCGGTGACACGTGCCCCGTGTGTTTAAGTAGTGAGGGTTGCTCGGTTCGCGTGCAGTCGCGACTGCGTGTCACACGCCGTTCCGGTGTCGGTCGGCGCCACGCGAGAGACCGTGTGGCCGCCCGCCAGGCCCCGGAGTTTTCACCCGTGACGGTCTACCGGTGGTATGCTTGACCCCGAGGACGTCCACGCGGCCCGCGACCGGGTCGCGGAGACGGCACGACACACCCCCTTAGAGTACTCTCACACCTTCTCGGAGCTGACGGGGGCCGACGTCCGGCTGAAACTGGAGACCTTCCAGCGCACCGGCGCGTTCAAGATCCGCGGCGCGACCAACCGGATCGCCACCCTCCCCGAGGCGGAGTGCGAGGCGGGGATCGTCACCGCGAGTGCGGGCAACCACGCCCAGGGGGTGGCGCTGGCAGCCTCGCGGCTGGGGGTGGACTCGCTGGTCGTGATGCCCGAGAACGCCCCCGTCTCGAAGGTAAAGGCCACACGCAGCTACGGCGCCACCGTCGAACTCCACGGCGTCGACTACAACGCCGCCGCCGAGCGCGCCCACGAGATCGAGGACGACGAGGGCCGGTACTATCTGCACGCCTTCGACGACGAGACGGTGATGGCCGGCCAGGGAACCCTCGGGCTGGAGGTCGTCGAGGACTGCCCTGGTGTGGAAACTGTGGTGGTGCCTGTCGGGGGTGGTGGCCTCATCAGCGGGGTTGCCACCGCCGTCAAGGACCACAATCCCGAGGCCCGCGTGGTCGGTGTGCAGGCGGCGGGTGCCGCCAGCCTCCCCCGCTCGCTGGAGCGTGGTGAACGGGTCACACTCGACTCCGTCGACACCATCGCCGACGGAATCGCCACCCGGAGTGTCGGCGAGCAGACGTTCGAGGTCATCAGCGAGCGGGTCGACGAGGTGGTGACCGTCGGGGATGACGATATCGCCGTTGCGCTGACGACCCTGCTTGAGCGGGGCAAGACACTCGTCGAGGGGGCGGGCGCGACCCCGCTGGCGGCACTTTTGACCGGGGCGTTTGCGTACGAGGACGACGAGACGGTCGTGCCGCTGCTCTGTGGCGGGAACATCGACATGAACACGCTGACGACGGTGGTCCTGCGGGGGCTGGTCGAGACCGGCCGGTATCTCCGACTTCGCACGACGCTGCAGGACCGGCCGGGCGCGCTGGAGGGTCTGACCGACGTTATCTCCGCCCACCGGGCCAACATCTACGCCATCCAGCACGACCGCACCTCACGGAACGTTGCGATGAACGACGCCGAGGTCGAACTCGCCCTGGAGACCCGCGGCCCGGACCACGTCGACGAACTCACCGGTGCGCTGGAGACGGCCGGCTACGAGGTCGAGATTCTACTGTGAGACGGCACACGGGTAAGCTTCTTTATCAACCCGCTCGACCGGCCAGCTATGGACGACTGTGTTTTCTGTTCGATCGTCGACGGTGAGGTCCCCAGCCACGAGGTCTACGAGGACGAGGCGACCTACGCCTTCCTGGACGCGAACCCGCTCGTGAGCGGACACACCCTGGTGATACCGAAGGCCCACCACGAGCGGGTCAACGACATGCCTGCGGCGGTTGCCGGCGCGGTGGGGCGGACCATCGCCACGGTTGCCCCGGCGGCGGAGGCGGCCGTCGACGCCACCGCGAGCACCATCGCGTACAACAACGGTGAGGCGGCGGGCCAGGAGGTGCCTCACGTCCACGCCCACATCGTCCCCCGCTCCCCCGACGACGGCGGCCAGCCGGTCCACGCCCTGTTTGGCGGCCCCGGGGAGGCCAACGACGGGGAACTCGCCGCGGTGGCCGAGGACGTCGCGGGTCGGCTGTAGGCGTAGCTTTTTCACCCGACAGGCCGCCAGCCCCGGACATGACAGCTACAGTCGCGCTGACCGGCGCGGCCGGCGGGGTGGGGACGACACGACTGACCGTCGAGTGTGCGGGGACGCTCGCGCGTGCAGGCTACGATGTCGCGGTGCTGGATGCGGCGTACGACACCCAGGGGCTGGCGGCGTACGTCGACGGGCAACTCGGCACCGACATCACCGAGGTCGTAACCGAGGACCGCGACCTGGCGGCGGCGCTGGTCGAACACCCGGCCGACACCGCCGGCCGGCTGGCACTCGCGCCGGCCAGGGCACCGTTCGAGCGACTTGCCCGCGCGAAGACCGCGGGTGCCGCTGAGCGCTTCGAGGAGCGGATGGCCGCCGCTGCGCTCTCGCACGACCTCGTCCTCGTGGACACGCCGCCGGTCGCGGACAACCAGGCCGTCGCGGCCGTGACCGCCGCCGACCGGGTCGCCGTCGTCACGACCGACTCCGAGCGCGGCGCAGACGCGCTCGCCCGGGCCCGTGGCCGTCTCCAGGATATCGGCACCGCGGCCGACACGGTCCTGGTCAACCGGACCGGCGAGCCGGTGGCCGTCACCGAGGCCGATGCTGCCGTCCCCGTGGCGGAGAGTCACCGGGCGGCAGACGCGCCCGTCTGCCTGACACCCGACGAGACGTTTGCCCCCGCGGCCGCCGCGGCGGCCGAACTGGTCGCCGACGTCTCGCTCGACCTCGAGTTCCCGTCCGGCGGGCGGCTCGACGGCCTATTCGACGGCTGAGACGGGTGGCCCACCACGGGCCGAGAACCACAGTCGGTCGCTACGCGGTCGTCGCGTTGTAGGTAACCTCGACGCGGTAGGTGACCGACACCTCACCCGCCGACACGACGGTCCCGGCGGCGCCGCCGCCCGCGTCGGCTGCCTCATAGCGCACCGGCGTGTACCGCCCCCGAGAGGCGTCGACAGTGGCGACGTTTGTGACCCGGAGGTCACCGGCCGCGGCGACTGTGTCCGCCTGTGAGCGGGCGTCGGTCATCGCCGACTGGATCGCATCCTCGCGGAGTTCGGTGCGCCTCTCCTCGGAGAGGGTGAGTTCGACGCTGGTCACCTCGGCGCCCGCTTCGGCCGCGGCGTCGATGACCGAACCGGTGCTGTCGGTCGTATCCAGAGTCACCTGGTAGGCGTGAACGCCGCGGTACTCGGCGGAGGGAGCCGGGCCCGCTTCCCGGGGTGGACGCTCGCGCTCGTCGACGGCGTTGATCCGGTACTCGGTGGTCTCGTATTCGACGCCGAGCCCGCCGAGGGCGGTCCGGAGCGCCTCGCTGTCGGCGGCGAGGGTATCACGGACCGCGGCCGAGCTGTTACCCTGTGCGGTGGCCGCGACACGGACGACCGCCCGGTCGGGGCTGGTGTCGG
>JBLGCN010000038.1:0-10612 GCA_047617405.1 Natronomonas sp. | reverse complement strand
GCGAGGCCGCCGTCACCCCGGACCCGCAGTACTTTGCCGTTGGCGTTGTGAACGCGGCTGTCGAGACGCTCGTCAGGTATCTCGCCTTGGAGTACGCGCCGGTCCGGGTTTCGGCCGTGAGCCCCAATGTCGTGGACACCTTCGGGATGGACGACACCATGCGGGACCGCGTCGCGTCGAGCGTCCCCGTCGACCGTGTCGCCGAGCCCGAAGACATCGCCGCCGCCGTCTGCCTCGCGCTCGACAACCCGAACATGTCGGGCGAGACCCTCCGGCTCAACGGCGGGAGCAACCTGGTCTGAGCCGTTCTGCGGGGTCGCGTTCCGGTTGGCCGGCTTCACGATGGCCGAAGTACCTCGGGACCGTTCCTTCGCGTGTACTGGAGGCTGATTGGCAACTCCCCGGGGAACGACGTGAGAACCTGAGGTCACAGACAGCCGGATTCATACTGCTTCGGTAAACAGACATATTCAGATGGTAGCGACACCGCTTCAACTGGTTTCGCCCGCGCTCACACAGGCACTCTCGTACACGATGCTTGCCGTCGTCGCCGCGATGGTCGGGGGTGTCGTCGCGGTCGCTCGGCCACCCGGGGCACAGATGGAGAGTAACGTCCAACACTTCGCGGCCGGGGTGGTGACCGCCGCCGTCGCCGCCGAGTTGCTGCCCGACGTACACGAGTCCGCACCGGTGGTCGTCGTCGTCGGCTTCGCGCTCGGGGTGGCGGCGATGCTCGGCATTCACCGGCTGAGCAAGCGCATCGAGAAGCGGGACATCGGCGGGAGTTTCGCGGGCGCGGCCGGACTCCTCATTACCGTCAGTATCGATATGCTCATCGACGGGGTGCTCATCGGCGTCACCTTCCTCACCGAAGCCTCGACAGGTATCATCATCGCCGTGGCACTGGCAATCGAGGTGCTCTTTCTCGGTGTCGCTGGCGTCGTCGCGCTGCCGTCAACTGTCGGGACGGGCAGGAAACTCGCCGTCCCAGCGGTGTTCGGGCTGTTGCTGACAACCGGCGTTGTCGTCGGTGTGCTGGTGCTGGAGGGGGTGAGCGGGGCACCTATCGCGGTCATCCTCTCCTTTGGGTCCGCGGCACTGCTGTATCTCGTCACCGAGGAACTGCTGGTCAAGGCACAGAAGGTCCCGGAGACCCCCGTGTCGACGAGTCTGTTCTTCGTCGGGTTTCTCTCGATTCTCCTGCTCGACATGGTTCACTGAGGGCATTGCTGCGGGTGAGCCGGGCATCCGTGGGTCGGTGTCACACTCAGTGACCGCCACAGTATCGGGTGTCCGAGGCCAACGCGTATCCCCATCCCGACCCTACGGCCGGTAATACCGATGGGGCAGGCTGACGACGCCGCCGACACCGACCGTCCCGGGGACGTGCTCACAGTCGCCGACCTCAACAGCGCGGTCAGCGGCATCATCGAGGACACGGAGAGCCTCCAGGAGGTACGCTGCCTGGGCGAGGTCAGCGAGGTGAGTCGTTACGACTGGGGTGTGTTCATCGACCTGGTGTACGACGACCACGACCTGACCGCCCTCATATGGGCCGAGCGGTACCGGCAACTGGACACCGATATCGAACCGGGGACCGAGGTGGTCGTCACCGGGGCCGTCGAGTTCTACGCCGAGGCCGGCCGGATGAATCTCAAGCCGTGGGACCTCACCGTCGTCGGCGAGGGTGAGCGGGCGCTCCGGCGCGAACAACGCCGCGCGGAACTGGAGGCGCGTGGCTGGACTGCCGAGGAGCACAGGACACCGCTGCCGGCCCGGCCCGAACAGGTGGGCGTGGTCACCTCGGCCGACGGCGACGCCCGCTACGACGTCCAGGAGGCGATTCACAGCCGCTACTCCGGTGTCGACATCCTGGTCCAGGACGCCCGGGTCCAGGGCGAGCGGGCCCCGGCCACACTCGCAAACGCCGTCCGGGCGCTCGACCGACAGACCGACGTCGACGTGATTGTCCTGGGTCGCGGCGGGGGTAGTGAGACCGACCTGGCCGCCTTCGACACCGAGGCCGTCACCGAGGCCGTCTTTAGGTCGGACACGCCGGTCATCGCGGCCGTCGGCCACCGTGACGACGAGCCGCTGGTGTACCAGGTGGCCGACGCCACCGCTATCACACCCACTGAGGCCGGGGCAGCTGTCGTGCCCGACCGTGGGGCGCTTGCCGACCGGGTTGCCGACCTGCGGGCCGCCCTCGACCGGGCGTACCGGCAGGCGGCCACCACCCGTCTCGACCGACTCGACGAGCGACTCACCGCCGCCCACGAGGGGCACGCCCGGACACAACTCCACGGGCTTGCGCGACGGCTCGACGACGCGTACACCACCGCTGAGCGGCGTGCCGAGGTACGGGCGACCAGGCGGCGCTACCGTCGCATCGTCGTAATTTTGAGCCTGCTCGTCGTGGGGCTGTCACTTTTGCTTCTGTGGGTGTTGGTCAGCCCGTGAGCAACGACGAAGCCGACGCCGACGCCGAGCCTGCGCCCGATGTCGAGGCCGGTCCGGACGTCGACCCGGGCGCCATCGAGGCTCGTGTCGACCGTGTCGAGACGATCATCGAGCGCCTGGAGACCGAGGACCTCCCGCTGGCCGATGCCACGCGCCTCCGCACCGAGGCCGAACAGTTGCTCGCCGAGTTAGACAGCACTCTCGACCTCGGTGAGGGGTCGGTGGTCGAACGGGACACCTGAGTGCGGTCGCCGCTCAGGTCCCGGACCGCTCGGCTTCGGGGTAGCCCGCGTGAGTCACACAGTGTTGTCCGTGCCACGAGCCACACACGACACAGCAACGGGGTCTCCAAATCTTTACATTGGGGTCTCGGGCATAGTGTGCGCATGGAGAGGGTCTCGGTAGACGAGGTCGGGTCGAACCCCAATCCCCGAGGGATCCACGACGTGCGCCGCCCGATTTCCGAGGCGGTCGGGGCTGAACATCTCGCGATAAATTACTTTCGACTCGAGCCCGGGGAGGCGTTCTCACCCGGCCTCCACAGACACCATGACCAGGAGGAGGTCTTCTATATCGTGTCCGGGCGGGCGGAGTTCACCGTCGGCACACAGCGGGATGTCGTGACCGTCGGGGCCGGCGAGGCCATTCGGTTTGCCCCGGGTGAGTTTCAGACCGGTCACGTCCCGGAGGACGCCGACGAGGAGGTTGTGAGCCTCGCCATCGGGGCACCCGGTGGCAAACACAACTGGGGCGAGGACTTGGAGTCGTTGGCACACTGTCGGACGTGTGAGACCGAACTCCCACACGAGTCCACGCCGACGGGTGACGGGGACGGGTTCAGGCTCACCTGCACCGAGTGCGGGACAGCGTTTACCGTTCGCTGACCCCCGGAACGGTGCTGGTCCGGTCATCCACCCGAACACCGGACCGACCATTCGACCGCCACACGCACCCCCTTGAGCAGTGCCCTCGACACGTCGACAGCCCACAGCCTCATCGGTTAATGAGTGACGGGCAGGGGTAGCGAGACGACAGACGAAAGTGTCTACATTTTGAGTGTTTCCGGGTCTGTCCGGGGACGAATATCAGGGTGTGACACGGGACCCGTCAGCGGATGGTTTACCCGTCTCAAGCCCGTATTGTGTTATACAATGGCTTTTCGCGAAGCAACGATCACCGGCGTCACCGAGATTAGTCCGGACTGCAAACAGTATATCGTAGAACTGAACAGAGGCGAATTTAGCGGCGAGGCTGGACAGCACACCGCACTCCAGACTGAGGCCGGTGTGAAGCCCTACAGTGTCTTTGCGGTCGACGGGACACAGGTCGGTCTGATGCTTCGTGCGTACGGGACTGACGGTGTGGGTGACTACATGGACGCACGGACGGTCGGGGACACTGTGCAGGTAAAACCGAACCTGACCGGCAGCCTCACACTACAGCGGACGGACCGGCCGGCGGTGTTCGTCGGCACCGGTACCGGTATTACCCCGCTACTCGGCATGCTACACTCGTATCTCACGGGTGGCGGGCAACAGGCAGTGTTCATGTTCGGTGAAAAGACCGAGGAACAGCTGCTCTACAAGCCGATGCTGGAGCAGTACGAACTCGTGTACCCGGTCGAGACGCGGTTTTCGCTGTCCCGCGAGGACTGGGCGGGCCACACCGGGTATATCCAGGAGCAACTGCCGGATGTCGTCGAAACCGTCGGGGATGACGCGGACTACTACGCGTGTGGGGTGCCAGCGGCGGTTGTGGCCGCAAAGGACCAGTTGGATGAGCTCGCTGTTCCGTCTGACCGCGTTCACACTGAGGGCTGGGAGGACGCGCAGGTGGCTTGAGACCGGTCCAGGGCCGTCATGACCGTAGTGTGAGTGAAGGGTTGTGACACCCGAGAGACGTGAGCGTCTCTCCGGCGTTCCCGTGCGGCTGGCCAACAGGGGGATTATAGCTTTCAGTATCATGCCTTCTGTACTCGTACGCCGGCCGCCGCCTGTCGGTACACGGGCGTGAGCGTTAGTCGACAGTTAGCCGGAGTGTGTCCCGAAAGACGGGGCTGTTGTGAGTGTGGACGGCGATTCCTGTCACAACAGAGGAGTCAGGAGACCGAGACGGCAGTGCTGTGCCGACGGCACTATTTTACCGGACGTCCAAATCAAATACCGCAATAAGCGCAACGTTTAGCACCGATAGTCGTCTGTACAGTGTATGGAGTGTACGGTTATCGGCGGCGGTGTCCACGGCTTATCCACGGGGATACTTCTTCAGTATCTGGGCCATGACACGACACTGGTCAGCGAGTCGATTGCGTATATCGACGGCCCGGACGTTCGGAGTGTCTGTACGGACTACGCGGCTGCGTCGGTCTATCCCGTTCAGGTGGAGTCGGAGTACTCCGAGGACGAGTTGATCCGCCAGGCCGAATCGACGTTCAAGCCGTTCTACGAGGCAGAGAGGGTGCCGGTCCGGAAGCACAGACACTACTACGTCCACGAGGACGAGCACACCGAGCCCAACCCGGACCGGATGAGCGTCCAGGACGTGACGGCGTACGACGGCGAGATCCCCTCCCGTTCCGGCCACACTGTCCGTGGCGGCTACGTCTGTGAGGAGTACTTCGTCGAGATGCCGGAGTACATTCCGCAGTTACACGACGCGTACCTCGCGTTGGGCGGTGAGATAGAGCGACAGACGGTCACACCCGAGGACCTGGCTGCCTTCGAGGGGCAGACGGTCTTCAACTGCGCAGGGTACGGCAGCCGGGAACTGTTCGGTGACGAGTCGATGCGGGCGGTCAAAGGCCACATCCTCCAGGTCCCGTACGACGGACAGGAACCACTGCCGTTCGCGTACACGTACACGCCGACGGACTACAGCCACTACGCGTATATGTACCCCAGAAACGAGACTGTCCTCTTTGGTGGGTCCTACCTGATGGGCGATATCGACGACGGCCAGTGGGAGGGTGAATCCCCCGAGAAACCGGTGACTATCGACGGTGAGACCATTCCGGAGCGTCTGTACACGGTCAACAGTGACATTATGAGTGAGTATATCGAGGTGAACAGAGACGAGGTCAGCGCGAAACACGGGTTCCGCCCGTACCGGGAGGACGGGATACGGCTCGAGAGAGACGGCAACGTCATCCACAACTACGGGCACGGCGGGAGTGGCGTCTCGATGTCGTGGTGGTCTGTGCTTAATGCGGTCGGATACGTCGACGACGTCTCCGAGCGGATACTGCCGGACCTCGCCGCGACGGTCGGAGAGGTCGCAGACGCCTGAGTGCCGAATGTGAGCCACGACTGACAACTTGGGCGGCCACGGCTTGCTGTGAGATGTCTCTGAGAAGTGTGTGATGATTGTTTCCACGTCCGCCCTCGGCCCCGGGCCCGTCTATGAGTGACCCCGCGCTACGATTCCCCGATTCACAGTTCGTCACGGGTATCCACACGCCGCGGGGAGGGGGACCAGGGCAGCTGGCCGGCGCACCGCTCAACGGCACGTCACCGGATCGGCACAGTTAGCCTCCTGGCCCCGTTAATTCGGGCGATGGCACTTGGTGGGTTCCTGCCGAACGCGCCGGTCGTCAACGTGGCCGTCATCGTCGTCACGGCCGGGTTTATCTGGCTCGGGAGCGGGTGGCTCGAGGAGTCCGCCGAGTATCTCGCGTCGCACTACGGGCTCCCAGCCGTCGTGCAGGGGTCGGTCGTCGTCGCCGTCGGCTCGAGTTTTCCCGAGCTCGCGAGTGTCGTGGTGGCAGCGTCGGGGGGGTCGTTCGGGCTGGGAGTGGGGGCGGTTGTCGGGTCGGCGATATTCAACATTCTCGTGATCCCGGCGCTGTCCGGCATCGTAACCGACGGGCCGCTGGACGTCAGCCGGACGGTCGTGTACAAGGAGGCCCAGTTCTACATGATAGCCGTCTCGGCGCTGCTGATCACATTCGCGCTCGCCGTTATCTATTTTCCAACCGGTGGTAACAACGCACTTGAGGGGAGCATTACCCGTCCGCTCGCGCTGATTCCAATCCTCCTGTACGGGCTGTACCTGTTCATCCAGTGGCAGGATGTCGGGGACTACGAGAGCAACGACACCGTTGAGGGGGTGAGTATTCCCCGTGAGTGGGGTCGGCTGGGAGCCGGGTTGTTGGTCATTCTCGTCGCTGTCGAGTCGCTCGTCGGAGCGGTCAAGGGGCTGAATGCAGCCTTCGGGACCCCCGAGTTCATCGCCGGTGTGACTATCATCGCTGCCGCGACCAGTCTCCCCGACGCGCTGGTCAGTGTTCGGGCTGCTCGGGGCGGAAAGGGGGTAACTAGTCTCGGGAACGTGCTTGGCTCAAACACCTTCGACCTGCTCGTGGCAATCCCCGTCGGTGTGCTCATCGCCGGCAGTGCACCAGTCTCGTTTAGCGTTGCGGCACCGATGATGGGCGTCCTGACTGTCGCGACAATCCTCCTGTTCACCCTCCTCCGAACCGGGCTGCGTCTCGGTAGAGCCGAATCGTACGCGCTACTACTCGCCTATCTCGTCTTCATCGGGTGGGTGGTGGGTGAGGCTGTTGGCGTGTTCGGGCTCATTCAGGGCACATAATCCTCGGCCGCCTCGTGGTCACCGCACGAGGGCGTGCGGGTTGCTGGTCGTCACGGACGCTCTCTCGCGCGGGTATCGTCGAGGTGTCGGGTCGACAGTCACTCCCGGGGAGGCGGTACACGCGACTGTGAGGCGCCGAGACCGAGGGTGGGACCTGGCGTCGCGGGTCGAGAACGGAGACCGCGGTGTCAGCGGATATCCTCGAGCGGGACCGCAGTCGCAACATCTGCTGTGACCCACTCCGTGGTGAGCCGCTGGTTCTCCGGCGCGAAGACCGTCAGCTCGGCCGGATTAGCCGCGTCGTCGTAGAGACACTCGAGTTCGAACTCCGGTGTCTCGGTCAGCTCCTCGGTCGGCGGGTCGTATATCGCGTCCATCAGGTCGACGACCCCACACAGTCGGCACAGAGCCGCCTGTCGGTGCGCCCGGCTTCGGCGGGGATGCGGTTGCCACACCCTGGGCACCGGGCCCTGGTACGCGCGTACTCGGTGTGTGACTGGACCGGCGATATGTCGCGTTCTGCTGGCATATCACCACGAAACAGTACCGTTTACTAATAACTTTGGGTATACATGCACACTTACGCGCCGAAAGAGTACATAGAAGAGTTTACTGCCACACGTGTTTGACAAGCAGCCAGAAATATCCCGGCGTTGTGTACGGTCGACAGCCTCGCGGCTGGTGGACGGGCCGACACAGCGCAGAGGGGTGTGACTGGCCGGTGACCCGGGGGCGAGTGCCGGCTACAGCGCGTCAAGTAGTGCGTCGATATCCTCGGCAGTGTTGAAGACGTGGACTGACACCCGGCAGGCGTCGGGGTCGGAGACCGACCGGATGTTGATCCCGGCCTGATTAAGCCGGTCGACGACGGCGTCGGGCTCCTCGGCCCTAAAGGTGACCAGCCCGGACTCGTAGTCACGGGGGCTCAGCAGGCGGTCGCCAAGCCCCGCCTTCAGCCGGTCGGTCAGTCGCTCGATGCGGGCCTGAACGGTGTCCAGCCCGACCGCCTCGATTGTCTCGATACCAGCCTCCAGCCCGACGTGAGGGGCCATGGCGTCGGTTCCGAGTTCGAACCGGCTCGCGTCGGGATTGAACTCGTAGCCTGCTGCCGCGCCGTCGGCTCCCTCGGCCGCGACGGTATCCGCGCCGAAATACCCGATCCGGCGGGGTTCAAGCGTCTTTAGCGCTGTCTCGTCGACGTAGAGGAAGCCGGCTCCCCAGGGGCCGAGTAGCCACTTGTGCCCGGAGCCGGCGACAAAGTCGGCGCCCCACTCGGTCACGTCGACCGGCATCTGTCCGGGCGACTGGACGGCGTCGACGAGCACCTGTGCGCCGGCGTCGTGGGCGATATCGGTGGCCTCGGCAACGGGGAGCCGTGTCCCGTAGGTCCAGGACAGCGAGCTGAGACAGAGCAGGCGGGCGTCCGCGACGGCCTCGGTCAGGTCGTCAGAGTCGAGTCGGCCGCGCTCGGTCGACAGTTCCCGCACCTCGATACCGTGGAGGTCACGCATCCGCGCCCACGGGAGTTCGCCGGCAGGGTGTTCGAGGTCGGTCCGGACCACGACATCGCCGGGCTCCCAGTCGATACTCGTGGCGACGTGATTGATCCCGTCGACGGTGTTGTCGGTGAGTGCGACCTCGTCGGCACCGGCACCGAGGTGGGTTGCGACCGTCTCCCGGGCGCTCTCGCGGGCAGTCATGGCCGTCCCGTAGATACCCTCCCCACGGGGGGCATCGAACTGCTGGTGTTCCAGATAGCCGGTGGCGGCGTCGACGACCCGGCGGGGGCTCGGGCTGCTCGCCCCGGTGTTGAGGTAGACACGGTCGGCGAGTGCCGGGATATCGGCACGGAGCGACTCAGGGTCCATACCTTGGGGTTGGACGGGGAAGGCTTGAATCCCTGGCTTGCCGGGCCACGATATCCCGCAGTCTCAGACCACACCCGCAAGCAACACGCCAAGCGCCACAGCGAGCAACGCACCGACTAGATTGACGGCCGCGTTGCCGAGCGCACGGCCGGGCTCGCCGGCCTCCGCCAGCCGCACAGTCTCGACGGCAAACGACGAGAAGGTCGTGAACGCCCCACAGAAGCCGGTGCCGAGAAACTGCAGGAGCGGGGCGTCGACGGGGACGGTGACAAGCACACCGAGCAGGAAGCTACCGAGCAGATTGACGGCCAGGGTGTCACCGTTGCGGGCGTCGACCCGCGCCCCGAGGCGGTAGCGGGCGAGCGCCCCACAGACCCCGCCGAGCCCGACGAGCAGGGCGGGGTTCACCTCACCCACCTCGCGACGGCCTGCCCGAGCAGGGCCGCCCCGAACCCGAGTGTGTAGTGCAGGCCGATATTGGCGGCCGCCGCCACGGGTGCGAGCCGGCTGGTCTCCAGCGCAAAGGCGCTGTAGGTCGTGACAGACGAGCAGAAGCCGGTGCCGACAATCAGCCGTGTCTCCGGGCCGAGTGTGTCAGCCACCCGCGCCTCATACAGCAGGACACCGAGGAGGAAGGTCCCGAGGAGGTTCGCGACGAGGGTGCCGAGCGGAACCGACGACGGGAGCCCGACGGTCAGCCCGTACCGCAGGACGGCCCCGAGGAACCCGCCGGCTCCCACCAGCGCCAACGGTCGGAGACGAGCCACCCAGTGTGTCCCGGTCATCGGGCGAGTCGACGGGGGGTCACTACTACCCAGTTACGATTGCGGTCGCCCGGCGGCCCCTGCAGTGACCGGACGTTTATGCCGGAGACCGGGACCACCCACCCCATGGGACGACAGGACCGACTCCGACACGACGAGCGCGCCATCGAAGGGTTACCGATCCGGCTCGTCATCGCACTCGTGGTCGGCGTTGCAAGCCTCGCGGTGATGATGAACACGATTCAGGGGCTCGGCGCACTCGGCGTCAGCGAACTCGACGCCCGACCCTCGCCGGATGTCGTCGAGCCCGGGACACAGACAGTCAACGTCACTGTCGTCGACAGCGGCGGCGACACAGTGGCGAACGCGACGGTCGTCGCCAAAAGCGGGAGCGCACGGCTGTCGAGGGTTACGACCGCCGAGACCGGTGCCGACGGAACGGTAAGGCTGACCGTCGACCCACGGCTGGGCCCAAACCGGGTTGAGGGGACCGTCGAACTGGACGTGAAACCGCCCTCGGACAGCTACGCCGACCGGCGTGGGAACACCGACATCCTGGTGATTGAGGGCTAATCCCAGTCGATCCAGTCGAGTTCCCAGCCCTTGCGCCGGCGGGCGGCTCGCTCGGCGAACTCCCGGTCCTCCCGGCGGGTGCGGTTGCGCTCGACGGTCGTTGCCTGCTCGCCCTCGACGAGCATCGGGGCGAAGGCACACCCACCCAGCCGTTCGGTCTCGCCCGCGGAATCGACGACAGCGATCGACTGCTCACCGGCACCCAGCGGCATCACCAGCCGACCATCAGGGGCCAACTGGTCCAGCAGGGCGCGTGGCGGCCGGACGGCCGCCGCCTCCAGCAGAATCCGGTCGTAGGGCGCGTACTCCGGGAGCCCCTCGGCGCCGTCACAACAGTCGACCAGTACGGCGCCGTAG
>JBLGCN010000037.1:0-10690 GCA_047617405.1 Natronomonas sp. | reverse complement strand
AGCGGTCAGGGTCGCCGGCGGGTTCTCGACGCGGACCTCGCGGCCGAAGGTCGCGCCGTTGAGCGCCTCGCGGACGCGGTCGTCGACGGCCTCGCGCTCGGTGCGCTCGTCGACCAGCGCAACAGCCGGGGTGTGGTCGGCCTCAAGCAGGTGATAGGTGACCATGTCACCGACCGCGACGACGGGCGCCCCGGCCGCGGCGAGCAGGTCGTCGGCGTCGGTAAAGACCGGCCCCATCGGCTCCTTCAGCTCCGAGCGCAGGGCCGGCTGGAGTTCGACGACCGGCACGTCAGCGCACCTTCAGCGCGTAGGCCCCGGGCTCGGCGGCCTCCATCTCCTCGGCGATCCGGCTGTCCTCGGGGTGGGCGATGACGACGTAGCCCGCCCAGTCCTCGGTCATCGAGGTCGACCCACACGCCTGGCAGGCCTCCACCTCGACGTTCTCCTGGACCCGGTGACACTCCCGGCAGACCACACGGTCGGCCATCAGTCCTCACCCGCCTCGGCGCCGGCCTCGGCCCGCTCGCGTTTCTGGTGGTCCTCGTCGAGCCAGCCGTGTTTCCCGAGCCCGACCTGTTTCGCAGTCAGCCCGATCTTCGAATCACGGGGGTTGCGCTCGTCGATACTCTTGGTGACGATCCGGGCCCGAACCGAGTCGCCGGTCCCGACCGTCCGGTTGGACTCCCGGGACCCCAACTGGTTGTTCTCCCCGTCGTAGGCCAGATACTCGTCGGAGATCTGGGAGACGTGCAACAGCCCGTCGACGGGGCCGATCCCGACGAACGCGCCGAAGTCGACGGTCTCGACGACCTCGCCGTCGACGAGCTCCTGCATGTCGGGGTCGAAGGTTAACGCGTCAAACTCGGCCTCGTAGTAGACGCCGGGCTGGTTGGGGACGACCGCCCCCTCGCCGATATCCCCGACCTCGATGACCGAGACAACGGAGCCGACGTCCTCGTCCATCCGGCCCTCGAGTTTGTCCTGCAACAGTCGCTTCACGAGGCCTGGTGTCACGTCTGCCAGGTCCTCCGGCGGTACCTCGACCGTATCGCGTAGTTTGACCCGTTTGTACATGTTTAGATAACTGCGAGTTTGTTCCGGCCCCGTAAACAAATTACCGGAACGTCCGCCCCGCGCAGACGCTCGCGCAGGGGCCCGTCGTTTGTGACTGCGTGTGCGTCCAGCCGGTCGGCGAGTTCGAGCACCGCGTCGTCGGCGTAGTCAGCCTCGGTCTCTCGGACGGCACACCGCTCGGCGAGGTCCTGTCCGACACTTGCGGCCGTGGCCTCCTGGCCGGCACCCTCCGCGAGCGCCGCCAGTTCCGCGGGGACCGCCGCCGGGACGACCGGCGCCGGCGCGTCCAGCAGCCGGTCTAACTCCTCGAACACCCGGATGTCACACTCGACGGGCATCATCAGCGCGTTGGTGTCGAGGACGGCGGTCGTCACTGGAGGGTCCCGTAGCCGATGAGCCGCCAGCGCGCGCCAACCCGGCGGTTGATGGCGATCCCGACACCCGAGCGGGCACAAACTGGCCGCTTGAGCGCGACCTCACACTCGGTCCCGCGGGCGCTGGTCACCGAGCCGACGGTGGTAGCGGTGCCGACAGTGAGCATCAGCGGCTCGCCCGTCGAGATCTCCTCGACCTCGTCGCTCTCCTCACCGACGATCCGGTCGAGCAGGTCCACGTCCATCGTGAACTGCTGGTGGACCGGCGGGAGCGTCCCCGGCGGGCCGGCGACCTGACCGGCCAAGGCGTCACCCTTTGCGACCGACGGGTCGAGCCCCGTGCCGACACCGAGGAGTCCGCCGGGCGTCGCGGCGTCGACGGTGTCACCGCCGGCCTGCAGCGACCGGGCGGTCGTCCGGACGGGCTGCCACTCCGTCTGCCCGCCCTCCTCGACCTCCCGGCCCGGGCGCAACTCGACCTCGTCGCCGGCCTCGAGTTCCCCCTGGACCAACGAGCCACCCAGCACGCCGCCGGCCAGCCCGTCCCAGGTCGTCCCCGGGCGGTTGATATCGAAACTCCGGGCGACCAGCAGCTCCGCGTCCGCCTCCGGGTCGCGGTCGGGTGTGGGGATCTCCTCCTCGATGGCCTGGATCAACAGGTCGGTGTTCACGCCTCGCTGGGCGCTGACCGGGACGATCGGGGCGTCCTCGGCGACCGTCCCCGCGACAAAGTCCTGGATCTGCTCGTAGCTCTCCTGGGCCTGTTCGCGGTCGACCAGGTCGATTTTGTTCTGGGCGATAACGATATTGTCGATCCCGATGATATCGAGCGCCATCAGGTGTTCCTCGGTCTGTGCCTGCGGGACAGGCTCGCTGGCGGAGACCACGAGCACCGCGCCGTCCATGATAGAGGCGCCCGACAGCATCGTTGCCATCAGTGTCTCGTGACCCGGCGCGTCCACGAACGAGACGGTCCGGCGTGGCTCGCTCGGCGAGCCGTCCGGACACTCCTCCTCGACGGTGTACCGTTCGGGTTGATCAAGGCCTGGACACTCCCGCAGCGTGGCGTCCGCGTAGCCCAGCCGGATGGAGATACCGCGTTTCATCTCCTCGGAGTGCTGGTCGGTCCACTCGCCGCTCAGCGCCTGGACCAGGGTCGTCTTCCCGTGGTCGACGTGGCCGACGAGCCCGATATTTACCTCCGGTTGGTTGTTCGCTGACATCGAGGGATAATCTTGCTGTTACTACCCTCCTGGCGGCTATAAACCTGCTGTTCCCGACTCATACTGTTGGCTGTACCATCACGGGGGAAGTCGGCACCCCAGGGTGCCGAGTGTCCCCACGTGTGTCTGACAGTCTCACCCGACGACGCGACCGTCAACGATTAGACGGGTGCCCACTACCTGGCCGGTAGAGTGCCCGTGTCACGAGACCGCACGCGGTGTCTGCGCGCATGACCGGAACACCCACTGACACAGGCGGGGATGGGGCCTACGTCGGGGCGGTCGACCAGGGGACCACCGGCACCCGCTTCATGATCTTCGACCGCGAGGGACAGGTGGTCGCAAACGCCTACGAGCGCCACGAACAGTACTACCCGGAGCCGGGCTGGGTCGAACACGACCCCGTCGAGATCTGGGAGAACACGCGGGCGACGATTCGTGACGCGCTGGCGGGTGCCGACCTCGCCCCCGACCAGCTCGCCGCGGTCGGTGTCACCAACCAGCGCGAGACGACACTTCTGTGGGACGCCACGACCGGCGAACCGGTCCACCGTGCCATCGTCTGGCAGGACCGCCGCACCACCGACCGCGTCGAGGAGCTCGAGGCCGCCGGCCGCACGGCGTCGATCCGCGCGAAGACGGGTCTGGAACCGGACCCGTACTTCTCGGCGACGAAACTCGAGTGGCTGCTCGAGAACGCCGACCCGGTCAAACTGGAGCGGACGCCCCCCGCGGACATCCGCGACCGGGCGGCGGCAGGGGAGGTCCTCTTCGGCACTATCGACGCCTGGCTGGTCTGGAAGCTGACCGGCGCCCACGTCACCGACGTCACCAACGCCTCCCGGACGATGCTGTTCGACATCCACGCCGGCGAGTGGGACGACGACCTGCTGGCGGAGTTTTCGGTCCCCCGGGCCTGCCTGCCCGAGGTCCGCCCCTCCAGCGACGACGACTACTACGGCCACACCGACCCCGAGGGCTTTCTGGGTGCCGAGGTCCCCGTCGCGGGGGCGCTGGGTGACCAGCAGGCGGCCCTGTTCGGCCAGACCTGCTTCGAGCCCGGCGACGCAAAGAACACCTACGGGACGGGGTCGTTCGTCCTGTTGAACACCGGACGCGACGCCGTCGAGAGCGACCACGGCCTCCTGACAACCGTTGCCTTCCAGCGCTCGGGCGAGCCACTGCAGTACGCCCTCGAAGGGTCGGTCTTCGTCACCGGGGCGGCCGTCGAGTGGCTCCAGGATGTCGGCCTGGTCGAGGACCCCGACGAGACCGCCGAACTCGCCCGGAGCGTCGACTCCACCGAGGGGGTCTACTTCGTGCCTGCCTTCGCCGGGCTTGGCGCGCCCCACTGGGACGGCCGCGCTCGCGGGACGATGGTCGGACTGACCCGTGGCACCCGCCGCGAGCACATCGTCCGGGCCGCGCTTGAGGCGATCGCCTTCCGGACCCGGGACGTAACCGCGGCCATGGAGGCCGACGCCGACATCGAATTGAACGCGCTCCGGGTGGACGGTGGCGCGGTCAAGAACAACTTTCTCTGTCAGCTCCAGGCCGACGTGCTCGACACACCGCTCGCCCGACCGGTTGTCGACGAGACGACCGCGCTCGGCGCCGCCTACGCCGCCGGCTTGGCCGTGGGGTACTGGGAGAGTACCGGGGAGCTCCGGGCGAACTGGCAGGTCGACGCCGAGTTCGACCCCGACGGCGAGCCCTGGGACGCCCGGTACGAGCGCTGGCAGGCGGCTGTCGAGCGGTCGCGGGACTGGGCCGAGGACGAGGCCTGACACACCCCGCGCACCCCTCCCTTTCAAGAGGATTGATAGCGTACCCCACGACACACATGTACGACCCGGTGGCAGACTCGGAGCAGACGGACCGAAACCCGATCGCCTCGCGGCTGGAGACGGTCGAGGGGGCACGGGTCGGGCTGTTCGACAACGGCAAACCGGCGGCGGCGCCGCTGCTCGACGTCGTCGAGGAACGGCTCGCGGAGGCGTACCCGGGCGTGACCGTCGACCGCTACGCCGTTGCCCACCTCAACCGCATCAAAAACGAGGAGGAGATGGCGGCCATCGAGGCCTGGGCCGAGGACCTCGACGCCTGCATCGGCGCCATCGGGGACTGTGGGTCCTGCACAAAATACCTCGTCTACGGCACCGAGGCCGTCGAGCGCGCGGGCACCCCGGGGGTCGGGCTGATCGACGAGGGCTTTGCGCTGGACTGGGAGACCAACGCCCGCGACTTCGGGCGACGGCTGCGCAACGTCACGCTGCCGGCGGTCGCGGAGGTGCTCGACCGCGACCGGTTCCGCGAGGAGGTTACCGTCGATGTCCTCGAGGACATCCTCGCGGAGCTGACCCGCGAGCCGACGGCCGAGGAGCGGGCCGCCGAGGAAAGCGAGGCCGACCCGACGGTCGTCGCCGGCGGGGACCGGTAGGTCGATGAGCCGGCAGACGGACATCGAGGAGGTCACCAGCTCCTTTTATCGCGAGGGCAAGACCGACGGGCTCCCGGTCGTGCCGCCGACCGAGGAGCGCGTCGAGCGGATGCTGGAGGGGACCGACCTCCCCCGCGACGAGGTGCTCGGCCGGCTGGGCACCCGGGAGGGGGAACTCACCGTCGAGACACTCGCGGTCAACGGCGTGATGGCCGGCTGTCTGCCGATCCACATGCCGCTGTTGGTCGCCGGTATGCGAGCGCTTTCGGACCCCAAGTCAAACGCCATCCAGGCGTCGGTCAGCACCGGCTCGTGGGCCTACCTGCTCGTCGTCAACGGCCCGATCCGGGAGGCGCTCGAGGTGAACTCCGACACCGCCGCCTTCGGCCCCGGCTTCCGCACCAACCGGACCGTCGGCCGGGCACTCGGGCTGGCCTACAAGAACACCGCCCGCATCCACCCCGGCGAGAAGGAGATGGCGACGCTCGGCAACCCGTTCAAGTTCAGCCTGGTCGCCGGGGAAAACGAGGAGCGCAGCCCCTGGCAGCCGATGCACGTCGACCGGGGCTACGACCCCGACGACAGCACGGTCACCTTCGCCGCCCCAAACAGCTTCCTGCAGTACCAGTTCAAGGCCGGGCCGCGGGGCGACCAGGAGATGGTCGAGAGCCTGATCCGGCACACCCCGCCACAGATGCTCGGGCTCAAGACCGACACCGCCAACGAACGCTACGAGGGCGCCCAACTGGAGGTGTTTTACGCGCTCTGTCCGTACAACGCCGACGAACTGGCCGACTACACCAGAGCCGAGATCAGGGAGTACATCCACGAGAACGCCCGGCGGCCGGCCGAGGACCTGTTCGATGTCGGCCTCGGCGACCTCGGCGGCGAGACCGGCGAGGACGGCCTGCGGCCGCTCTGGGGCCAGCAGTTCGACGACCCCGACCGGATCAACCTGTTCGTCACCGGCGGGAGCGGCCGGTTCAACGCCGCCATCGGCCCGACGCTGGGCGGCCCGACCACCAAACAGGTCGAACTCCCGGACAACTGGGACGCGCTGCTCGACCGGTACAGCGGCGAACTCGACCGCGAGTGGGGGTAGCCGGTGGCCGACGACGCCGACTACGACCTCCTCGTGGTCGGCTCGGGCCCCGCCGGCCTGGCCGCCGGTGTCGCCGCCGGCCGCCAGGGGCTCGCGGCGGTGGTCCTCGAGGCCGACGCCGTGGGCGGGGAGCTGGTCAACCGCCACACGATTGAGGGTCTCCCCGGCCACCCCGAGACCACGGGGCCGGACCTGCGCTCGACGCTCGTCGACCAGCTCGGTGAGGCCGGCGGGCAGGTCCGGCTGACCGCCGTCGAGGGGGTCCGGCGGCTCGACGGCGCAGCCGACCCAGCCGGCTTTGCGGTCGAGACAACCGAGGGGAGCTACCGCGCCCGCACTGTCGTCGTCGCCACGGGCGGCCGTCCGGTCCGGCTGGACGTTCCCGGCGCCGAGGCCTACGACGGGCGCGGGGTCTTCTACTGTGCGGTGTGTGACGGTCCGCTGTACGCCGGCGAGACCGTCGCCGTCGCCGGCGGCGACGACTGGGCGCTGACCGACGCGTGTTACCTGACCGACCACGCCGAGCGCGTCATCGTTCTCACCGAGCGGCCGCGACTGCCCGCCGGCGAGTCGCTGCGCGAGCGGGTCGCCAACCACCCCGCCATCGAGGTGCGGACCGCCACGGAGGTCCACGGCGTCGGCGGCGGGCAGGTCCTCGAACACCTCGAACTGGTCGACAACGACGGCGAGTACGTCGAACCGGTCGGCGGGCTGTACGTCCAACAGGGGGTCGAGCCCGCGGCGTCATACCTTCCGGAGTGGGTCCCGCGGTCCGACTGTGGCGCCGTCGCCGTCGACCAGGCGCTGGAGACGGAGGTGTCGGGGCTGTTCGCCGCCGGCGACGTCCGGGAATCCTCCCCGCGGACGGTCGCCGCCGCGCTGGGCGACGGCGTCACCGCCTGCCGGTCGGCGACGCGGTATCTGGGGGAACGAGCGGAGACGGGCTGACGGCCGGGTGGCGCGACCCTTTTGCTCCCTGGCCCCGTGTGCCCGGTGTGCGCGAGTACGGCTTCGAGCTGGCGTTGTGTGCCCACACCGAACGCGAGACGGGTGGGGTCGTCGCGCGCCAGCTCGGAACCGCCGTCCACGGCCGGCGGGTGATGGACGTCGTCCGCGTCGAGCCCGGCCCCGACTTCGCAGAGCGGGCGGCGGTCACCGCCGACACGATCCCGCCGCTCGCCGTCGAGAGTGACCTCGGCCCCGGCCGGGCCCGCGACCCGGCGACGGCCTTCGACTGCCACCCCGAGGCCGCTGAGGAGGCGGCCGAGGCGGGGCTTGAGTGTGGATTCCTCGAACGCGAGCGCCGCAACGGCCGACGGCTCCTGCGCCAGACCGTCCGCTACCCCGACGGGTGGTTCGGCGACCTGCTGGGGGTCGAGAACAAACCCGACCTTGCCCGGCCCGGGGCACTCGAGACACAACTGCTCACGGACGTCCACCTCGCCCTGCTCGACCGGGTAGTGTTGGCGACGGCTTCCCATGTCACCGGCGCCCACCTCAACCGGATCCCCGACGCCGTCGGGGTCTGGGAGTTCGACCCCGCGACCGGCGAGCGAGAGGTCGTGCGGGAACCCGACCGGCTCCCGACCGCCCAGCCGGGCGTCGAGATCATCGACCGGTCGCCGACCCGCACCGAGGTCCGGGTCGCGGCCGCCGACGCGAAAGCGCGGGCCCGCCGCCGGGTCGCCGAGCGCGCCTACGGGAAGGGCTGGCGGCCGGCGATGCCGGCCTGCGCCCGCGTGGACCCCGACGGCGACGGCCTGCCGTACTGTCCCTGGCACGGGCGGGTCGTCGACCCCGCCCGCGAGTGTGGCCCCGACTGCGGGGGACACGACCCCGCCGACCCGCCCGAGGTCGACCGCGAGCGGCTCCGGGCCGCCCGGACACCCTGGGAGCCGGACCCCGACGGTCGTCGGCGCCGCCAGTCACGGCTCGACCGCTACAGGTAGCCGGTGTCTCAGAGGCTGTACTGTTCGCCGTCGACCGCGAGGGGCTCCTCGAAGGCCCGGTCGGCGGGGACGAAGTGTGAGACGTGGACCAGCCGGTGACGGTCGGCGTTCAGGTCCGCGGCCAGCCGTTTCGCGCCGTGGATAGTCATGTGCTTTGTCCCGAAGGTGCGGGGAACGCCGTCCTCGTCGTGGTCGTCCCCGCCGCGGGGGTGGTGTTCGGTGAACTCGTGGTGGACGATCCCGTCCGCGAACAGCAGGTCAGCGCCCCGGAGCACCTCCCGGGACTCCGCCGGGATGTCGTAGGTGGTGTCACCGGAGAGCGCAACGGTCGCGCCCGTCTCGGGGTCGACGACCCGGAGCCCGAAACAGACCAGCGGGGGGTGGTCGACGGGGACCAGCGTCACCTCCAGCCCGGCCGCCTCGAACGGTTCGAACGGGGTGGCGTCACGGACAGTCAGGGCGTCGAGATAGTCGTACTGGCCCCGGACGGTGTCGGCGACACTCTCGTCGGTGGTCGGGTCGACCGCGTCAGGGGCGTAGGTCGGCAACTCACGGGTCAGCCGGAAGACGTTGCCCGCGCCGTGGAGGTGGTCGAAGTGGATGTGGGTGACGACGGCGGCGTCGGGGGCCTCGAACCCCTCCCGGAGGAACTGACTGCGGAAGTCCGGACTGAGGTCGACAAGCAGGGTCTCACCCGTCCGCCCGTTACGGATGTGCACGGAAAACCGGGACCGCTCGACACCCAACTCCCGTGCACGCTCACAGGTATCACAGTCACAGCCAACTGTCGGCGTTCCCGTCGTGTCACCGGCCCCCAGCAACGTGACCTCCATTGACTCACAGTTGAGGATGGGCGGTCAAAAAGCCGTGGTTACCGTCCGGCCCGACGTAATTACCACGGGACATATCAGGCCGGCGAGGACACGTCCGAGACACCCCGCCCCGACACCGGGACACGGCCCTGTGCCCGGGCCGCGAGGGACGGCTGTGACCCCTCACGTCAGAGTGGCCACCCGTCAACGTGTGACGAGTGTGGCCGGTGACCGGCCAGCGGGGTCAGTCGTCGTGGGCGTGGTCGTGGCTCCCGCCCCCGCCCTCGATGTCGCCGCCGGCCACGAGCGCGTCGTGGTCGCCCTCGATCATATCGAGGTTCTTGAGCGTGTCCCGCTCCTCGAACTCGGCGACAGCGTCCTCGAGGTCCTGCTGGGTGAGCGTGGTCCGCTCCTCGGTCAGCGCGTCGAGCACGGCCTCCCGGAGCACCATCCGGAGGTCACTCCCGGTGAGACCCTCGGTCATCTCCGCAACACCCTCGGGATTGAACTCGGCGATCTCCATGTCGGCGGTCACGACCCGAAGGATGTCGGCGCGCATCCCCCGGTCGGGCTTCGGGAAGTTGACGATCTCGTCGAAGCGGCGCCAGGCCGCGGCGTCGAGCTGGTCGGGGTGATTTGTCGTGCCGATCAGCAGCACCTCGTCGCTGACCAGGCTCACCTCGTCGATACTCTTGAGCAGGGTGTTCACGGCGCGTTTGATCGCGGCGTGTTCGTCGGAGGCCCGTGTCTTTGCGACAAAGTCGAACTCGTCGATAAAGAGGATACAGGGGGCCAGCCGCTTTGCAACCTCGAAGGTCTTCTCGACGTTTTTTGCGGTTTCGCCGAGATACTGGCTGGTGATCATCGACAGCTTCACCTCGACGACCGGCACCCCGAGCTTTCCGCCCAGCGCCCGCGCGACACTTGTCTTACCGGTGCCGGGCGGCCCGACGAACAGCAGCTTCCCGATCTCCCGGAGACCGATCTGTGCGAGATACTCGCGGTGCTCGATGGCCTTGACGATCTTGGTGATCTCCCCCTCCTGGTCCTCGGTGAGCACGATATCGTCGAGGGTCATCTCGATCTCCTCGGGGGCCTGCACGTCGACCAGGTCGAGCATCTCTTCCTCCTCCTCGTCCTGGAAGTACTCCGCGAGCAGGTCGTCGATAAACGGGCGGTCGGCCCGGGCCGGTCGGTTGGTTTCGTGGGCCTGCTCGTACAGCTCCTCCCCGAACTCGTCGGCAAAGTGCGCAGCCAGGACGGGGTTCTCGCGGAGCCGGTCGGCGTCGACCCGCTCGCGGTACCACTCCTCGGCCATCCCCCGGTCGGTGAAGGAGATGGCCCCCGAGAAGTCGTCGTAGTCGGTGAACATCAGCCCGGAGACCGTCTCCCAGGGCCCCTCGACACCGGTTGCCCCCCGGGCGGCCTCGACTGTTGCGGAGAGCGGCCGCTCGATCTGCCCGTCACTCCAGAAGACAGTCCGGTACTTCGCCGGCAGGTCGTCGGGCGCCAGCTCCTGGTCTTCGGTGTAGACGGCAGCGGTCAGCACGAACTCGACGACTTCGAGTTCCCCGTCGTCCATGTCCCCGTACTTGGCCGCGTGAGGGGATAAGTGGCTCGAAGCCGAATACGAGGCTGACCACCTCTCGGGCCCGTCAACCCTCCTCGCTTCCCGCTTCTGCCTCGTCGGCGTGCTCCAGGAGCGCCCGCCCGAGG
>JBLGCN010000036.1:0-10984 GCA_047617405.1 Natronomonas sp. | reverse complement strand
GCAGCGGACGTACTCCTCGGCGTATGACTCGATGGCCGCCTGAATCCGACGCCGGTCGAACTCGCCGGTGAGCCGTGCCCGCTCGTTCTCGTCGATATGGCCGCTCGTCCCGAGTTCGTCCTGGAGGGACTTGAAGACGTGTTCGGGCTCGCGGGCGAAGTCCTGACAGACTGTTCGGAAGTTCTCGAAGACAGTGAGATTACCCTCCTGTCGCACCTCCACGTCCGGCACCTCGAAGCGGTCGCTGCTACCCTCGATGTCCGGCGTCTCCTCGATGCCGCGCTCGAGCATCTCGTCGTAGTCCATACACAGGCAGAACGGGGGGCGAAAAAATAAGCCTAACTACCTCGGTTGGCGGCCGGTCAGGCGGTTTGTCCGTCGTCGGTCTCCCCGTCCTCGTCCGCGTGGCTCACTACCTCGGCGGGAACACCGGCGACGGTCGTCCCCGGTGGGACATCCTCGGTGACGAGCGAGTTCGCCGCCACGCGCCCCCCCTTGCCGACCCGCACACCCGGGAGGACGATGGCGCCCGCGCCGACCATCGCACCCTCGCCGACGACTACCGCCCCAGTCCGGTACTCATCGACGAGAAACTCGTGACAGAGCAGCGTCACGTCGTAGCCGATAACGGCGTCATCCTCGACAGTGACCAGGTCCGGCCAGAATACGTCTGGGGTCGACTCCAGCCCCCAGGCGACCCGCTCCCCGACGGTGACGCCGAGCCGGCGCAACAGCCACCGTTTGAGCCACAGACTCGGGGAAATCCGACAGACCAGGATGACCACATAGTTGACCGCCACCCGGAGCGGGTTCCGGTGACGGTACCAGGCCCGCAGCGAGTTACCCGGCCCCGGGGTCGGGTGCGCCGTCACCCGCTCGTGGCGGTCCTGGGCGGTGTCGACGGTGTCGCGGCCGACAGCCCGAGACCCACGCCCGGCGGTGCTGTGCTCCTCACCCGAGCCAGGCTCGCCGCCGGACGCCGAGTCGCTGTTGGCCCCGTCTGTCGTGTCACTCACGAACCGGTCTTGTGCCCCCGAGCTAAAGAAACCGTCCAGTCGGCCGGGGGCGGTCGGTCCCGGCAGGCGAAACCGCTTTGGGCTGGCCGGCGTTGCGGTGAAGTGAGTATGCCGCGGGTCTGTCTGCTCGGCGCGGCCGATATCACCCTCCGGTACGAGCTGTTGTCACGCGAGACGGCCCGCGAGGCGCTGGCGACCTACGACCTGGCGGCGCCGTACGCAAACACGGTCGCCGTCGAGACAGTCAGCCTGGGTACCGCCGTGGCGCTATGTAACGACCTGAACTGGTATCTCGTCCGCTTCGCCCGTGACGCGTTTGTCGAGGACCGCTCGGTCAGCGAGACCGAGTGGCTCTCCAGAGCGTTGGCAGCGGCTGTCCGCGACGGTGGGGTCGACCCCGGGGAGACAGGGCGGTATCTCCGGGTGTACGGCGTCGAGGGGCAGGCGGAGGGGCCGCCTGAACTCCGTGACCCGATGTACGTCGCCCGGACGGGCGAGACTGTCCCGGAGTACGACCTTCACGAGGTCGACGACACGCTACGGGTCCGGGTGACCGAGGCGGAGTTCGAGGCTTAGTCGAACAGCCCCGTCGAGAGATACCGCTCGCCGGAGTCCCAGTAGACGGTCACCACGAGCGGGTCGGTCACGGTCGCGTCCTCGCGTAGGCGCTCTGCGACCCGTTTCGCGGCGAGATTCGAGGCGCCGGAGGACTGACCGACGAGAATCCCCTCCTCACTGGCAAGCCGGCGACACTCAGTCTCGGCCGCTGCCAGACTGACCGTCTCCGCGCCGTCAAGCAGGTCCATGTCGAGGTTCTCGCTGATGAACCCCGGTCCCATCCCCTGGAAGTCGTCGCTGCCGGGCTCTCCGCCCGAGATGACCGCGTTCTCCTCGGGCTCGACAGCCACGATCTCGATATCGGGAAAGGCCTCGCGCAGGCCGCGACCGAGGCCCGTGATGATCCCGCCGGTGCCGACACCGGCGACCAGGGCGTCGACGGTCCGGTCGCCAACCTGTTCGATAGTCTCGGGGGCTGTCGTCTCGTAGTGGGCGCCGGGGTTGGCGGGATTCTCGAACTGGCGCATCTGGACGAACCCCTCCTGTCGGTCGAGTTCGTCCGCGCGCTCGCGACAGTCACTGATATCGCCGTCGACGAGCTCCAGGTCGGCGCCGTACGCCGCCATGACCTGGCGGCGCTCGGGCGACTTCGAGGCGGACATCACGATCCGGACATCGTAGCCTTTGGCGGCGCCCACCATCGCCAGGCCGATGCCGGTGTTGCCGCTGGTCGGCTCGACAATCGTGTCGCCGGGGGTCAGGTCGCCGGCCGCCTCGGCCGCGGCTACCATCGCCCGGGCCGGCCGGTCCTTCGCGGAGCCGCCGGGGTTGAACGACTCCACCTTCGCGGCGACGGTCGTTCCCGGCGGCCCGTCAACCCGGACGAGCGGTGACCCGACCGCGTCGGTGATGTTGTCGTGCATTGACCGATACTTGGCGGGCCCCCGATTAAATCCCCCCGGCGACGGCACAGTCTGCCGGCGGTGCGCCGGGCCTGTGACGGTAGCCGCGGAGACCGGCTGTCGAGGGCGGGGATTATACCCGCCACCCGCGTACAGACGGTCATGCCACTGGAGACGATGGAACCGAACCCGGTGTGGACAGCCGACGCCTACGCCGACACGGTCGACACTATCGCCGAACACGACGAACTGGTCTACAGGGTCTGGGGCGGCGACTGGTGCAGGGACTGCCGGGCACAGCTCCCCGACCTCGGCGCAGCCCTGGCGGAGGCCGGTGTTCCGGAGGCGAACGTGGTCCACCACGAGCTCGACGAGGACAAACAGGGCCCAGGTGTCGAGGAGTACGACATCGAGTACATTCCGACCGTGGTCGTGGAACACCGCGGGGAGGAGGTCGCGCGCTTCGTCGAGGAGGAGCCGGTCCCCGTTGCGGTCTACCTGGCTCAGCGTATCGAGGAGCGCTTCGGCTGAGCCCTCGCTACCCGCCCGTCAGACCGTGCCTGTGCCGTCGACCCAAGCGGGGCCCACGAGCTACCTACTAGTATTCACACCTCGAGTAACTATGAGCGAGGCGTCCTCGGAGCGCGACGACAGCCACCTCGACCATATCGACGACGGCTGTGGCTGTGTGGAGACCTGGGCGCACCTGAGCGAGCGTCGCGAGGGGTAACCCGGGGAGAAACGGCCGGGCACACCGCGTGGGTGTGTGTCGTCAGCCCCCGTCGGCCGCCCACGCGAGCGCGTCCTCGACGGCCGCCCTCGGCGGTGAACAGGCAAAGGAGCGACACGCGTAGACGGTGGGGTCCCCGTCGCGTGGCCCGCGGTCGGCCCAGGCCGGGGGTGTCTCCTCCAGCCCCAGCGTGTCCAGCCAGGCCGTCAGCCGTTCGTCGTCCCCCGGTCGCCAGGCCAGCAGGCGTGCGGGGAGATACCGCTCGGCGACGGAGGCCCGCCACTCGTCGGGCGGGTCGTCGGCCGCGAGCGTGAGTTCGACGTGACCCGTCGCGAGCGTGTCCGCCGCCAGCGAGAGGCTCGCGTGCTGGAGTGGGTTCGCGTCGACCCGGTCGCCGTGGGTGTTCACGGCCGTCTCGGCGACGGTCCGGAGGTCGTCCTCGGCAAAGTGGTCGAGTGCGAGCAACAGCTGTGCGGCGACGCCCGCACTGGAGGGAGTGGACTGGTCGGAGACCTCCTGCGGACGGGCGATGAGGTCCTCGCCCTCGGCCTGGGTGAAGTAGAGCGTTCCCTGCTGCTCGTCCCAGAACCGCTCCTCGATGGCCCGCGCCAACTCGAGTGCGAAGGCGAGGTGGTCCACCTCGCCGGTCGCCTGAAACAGGTCGAGCGCCCCCTTGCCGAGGAAGGCGTAGTCCTCGAGATACCCGTCGATGCGAACCTCGCCGCCCTTGTAGCGGCGGTGGAGGTGACGCGCCTCGGGGTCCCAGCAGTGCTCGCGGACGAACGCGAGCGCCTCGGTGGCCGTCTCGGCGTAGGTCTCGTCGAGGACGAGTCCGCCCTCGGCGAGCGCGGAGACGGCGAGCCCGTTCCACCCGGCGAGTACCTTCTCGTCGCGAGGCGGGCGTGGCCGGTGGTCACGGGCCGTCCGGACCTGCTCGCGGGCGCGGTTGAGTCGCCCCCGGACCGCCTCCGTGTCGAGGTCGTGCTCCTCGGCCAACTCCGCGACCGGTGCCGAAACCGTGAGGACGCTCTGTCCCTCGAAGTTGCCGGCCTCAGTGACGCCGTAGCGGGCACAGAACAGTTCGGCGTCCGTCGCGTCGGCGACAGCCTCCCGGACCTCCTGGGGCGTCCAGACGTAGAACGCCCCCTCGACACGCTCGCCGCTCCCGTCCGCGCTCCGCGCGTCGAGTGTGCTGTAGAAGCCGCCCTCGGGGTGCTGGAGTTCGTCCTCGAGGAAGGCAAAGGTCTCCTCGGCGACAGTCGCGTAGCGCTCGTCGCCGGTGGCCTGGTAACCCGCGAGAAAGGCCCGCGGGAGTTCGGCGTTGTCGTAGAGCATCTTCTCGAAGTGGGGCACCACCCACTCCCGGTCGGTCGTGTAGCGGTGAAACCCGCCGCCAACGTGGTCGTAGAGGCCGCCGTCGGCCATCGCGTCGAGGGTTTCGGTCGCAACCTCCAGATACTCCGGCTCGCCGGTCCGTTCGTGTGCCCGTAGGAGGGTGTGGAGCCGGCCCAGCTGTGGGAACTTCTGGCCCCGGCCCCAGCCGCCGTGGGCCCGGTCGGCCCCGCTGACAGCGGCGTCGGCTGCACGCTCGAGAACACCCTCCTCGGGCGGGCTGGGCTGGTCCGGCACCTCCTCAAGTTCCCCCTCGACCGCCCGGGTCCACTTTGCGGCGCGTTCCTCGATCTCCTCGCGCTCCTCGGGGTCCGACCAGGCGCCATGGATGTCCTGTAACAGCTGCGTGAACCCGGGTTGTCCCCGCTTTGCCTCCGGCGGAAAGTAGGTGCCAACGTAGAACGGGTCACCCTCCGGTGTGAGCCAGACCGAGAGCGGCCACCCGCCCTGCCCGGAGACCCGCTGACAGATCGTCATGTAGATGCTGTCGACGTCGGGTCGCTCCTCCCGGTCGACCTTCACGGGGACGAAGTGCTCGTTGAGCAGTTCGGCAGCCGCCTCGTCCTCGAAGCTCTCCTCGGCCATGACGTGACACCAGTGACAGGCGGCGTAGCCGATAGACAGGAATATCGGGACGTCACGCTCCTTTGCGGCCTGCTTTGCGGTCTCGTCCCAGGGCTGCCAGTTGACGGGGTTGTCGGCGTGGGCCTGGAGGTAGGGGCTCGCCTCCTCGTCCAGCCGGTTCCGGCTCGTCGGTGTGTTCATACGTTCGGTAACAGCGCCCGCCACCTAATCCCTGGGATGCCGAAGCCGAACCCTTTAGTCACCGCCTGCCGCCCACTCAGACATGACCGAGACAGTGCTGCTCGTGGGCGGGGGCGGCCGCGAACACGCCATCGCGCGAGCGGTCGCGGAGAGCGACGGTGCGGCGCTGTACGCCTGTGCCGGAAACCGTAACCCCGGCATCGTGGAGTTGGCGGCCGGAGTCGAGACGCTGGAGACGACCAACCCCCCGGCAGTAACCGCCTACGCCGAGACGGTCGGCGCCGATATCGCTGTCGTCGGTCCGGAGGCTGCACTGGAGGCGGGTGTCGCCGACGCCCTCGACGAGGCGGGCGTCTACACGTTCGGCCCGCAGGCCGAACAGGCCCGCATCGAGACGGACAAGGGCTTCCAGCGGCGGTTCATGCGGGACCACGACGTCCCCGGCTGCCCGGACTTCCAGGAGTTCCGGGACACCGAGGCCGCGTGTGCGTATATCGACAGCCACGGCGACCTCGCGGTCAAGCCCGCAGGGCTGACCGGCGGGAAGGGCGTTCGCGTCATCGGCGACCAGGTCACCGCCGAGGAGGCAAAGGCGTATCTCCGGGACGCCGACTACGACCGGGTCGTCCTCGAGGAGCGGCTGGTCGGCGAGGAGTTCACCGTCCAGGCGTTTGTCGCCAACGGGGACGTCCGCGTGACGCCGGCCGTCCAGGACCACAAGCGCGCCTACGAGGGCGACAAGGGCCCCAACACCGGCGGGATGGGGTCCTACACCGACGCCGACCTCCACCTCCCGTTCATGGACGAGGACGACTACCTCGAGGCCGTGGACATCATCCAGGCGACCGTCGACGCACTAGAGGGGTACAAGGGTGTCCTGTACGGCCAGTTCATGCTCACCGCGGCGGGGGTGAAGGTGGTGGAGTTCAACGCCCGGTTTGGCGACCCGGAGGCGATGAACACGCTGCCGGTGCTAGAGACCGACTTTCTCGACATACTCGTCGCCGCCCGCGACGGGGAGCCGTTGCCACAGCTAACCTTCGCCCGCGACGCCACGGTCTGCAAGTACGCCGTCCCGGACGGCTATCCGACCGACCCCCAGGGTGGAACCCAGGTCACGGTCGACGAGGAGAGTGTGGCCCGCGCCGCCCGCGAGCGGGCCACGGAGGGGGCAGGCGACGACGAGCCCCGAGACAGTGCCGGAGATGCGCTCCTGTTCTACGCCAGCGTCGACGACCGGGAGGACGGCATCTACACGACCACGTCCCGGTCGTTTGCGGTTGTCGGCGTGGCTGACACCATCACCGAGGCCGAGGAGCACGCCGAGGCGGCGCTCACCCTCGCCGGTGACGAGGGGCTCCGGACCCGCCACGACATCGGCACACCCGGGCTCGTAAAGCGACGGGTCGACCACATGCGGGAACTGCGCGGCGGCTGACCCGGCGAACTGCCGGGGGTTCCGGCACGGCCTCGCGGATCCAAACGCCGATGTACCCTCTGGCGTAACCCGAGATGTATGGGTCTCTCGGAGGAAGCACAGGAGCGGCTGGCCGACATCGTCGAGCGCCAGCCGACAAAGAACGCCGAGCTTCAGGCGGCGTGGGGGATGGACAGCGGCAGTGCGGTCCACAGCTACCTGGAGGCGGAGCTGGGCGAGTACTACTACCGCAACGACGACTCACTGATCTGTGCGACACCCGAGGCGGAGGCGTTGGTCACCGGCGAGGAACTCGAGGGCCCTCGGGCCGTCGACACCGACGCGTTCGGGGCAGCCGTCCTCGAGGTGCTCCCCGGGCCCGAGGAGGAGCCCCAGAGCGTCGTCGCAACGCTACAGGACCTCCGGGAAACGGGCGAGGACCCGCCGGTCGACGAGGTACGGTCGGCGCTGCACACGCTGGCAGACCGCGGGGCCGTCGAGCGCGTGCGGACGACCGTTCCGACCTTCCGGCTGGCGCTCCCCCGGGCGGACCTGGCGGTTCGGGAGTAACAGTCGACAGGCTCGCGGTCAGGACTGGAGGGCCGTGATGTCCGTCGAGGAGACGACCCCCAGGTAGTCGTCGTCGACCACAGGAAGGTGCGTGATGCCGTAGGTCGTCATCATCTCCGCGGCCCGTCGAACCTCGAGGTCCGGCGGAACAGTCTCCACGGCTTCGGTCATTACGGCCTCGACGGGTACCTCGTGACCGCTCTCGCCGTTGGCCACGACCGCGAGCATATCGGTCGTTGTCACCATAGACGGCGGGGCTGTTGTCACCAGAAGCGCGCTGATATCCTCGTCACGCATCCGTGCTGCCGCCGTTGCCGCCGTTTCGTCCGGCGCAACTGTCTCGACGGGCGAGGACATGATCTCCCTGACGGCAGCCTCCGAGTCCAAATTCATGCCCCTACATTAGAATGACCCCTGATGAGCGTTGTGCTCCGCGGGCTCCGGGGCCGTCACTCCGTGCCCGGCCGTCGGCGCGAGCGCTGGCGCTCGAGCAGCCGTTTGACCCCCGCCCCGGGTCCACCGTCGACCGGCCAGCCCCGCTGGCGCCATGCGGGCGGTTCGGGTTCGAACTCCGGACAGGAGCCCGCACACTCGCCGGCTGTCGGGTGGCAGTCCTTTGCCACACAGTATGGCCGGGCAACCTCCGGCTGTGGGTGGAGTTCGAAGTGCCGGCAGTCGGGGCGCATCGAGTCGGCGTAGCTGCGCCAGCCACGCTCGTAGGCCCGCTCGGCGATCTCAAGGCGTTTGCGGGCCTTCCAGCCGGGGTCGGCGTACTCGAACCGGGCCGCCGAGGCGTCGTGGCCGCCGCCGGTCGGGTTGTCGAGGACCCGCGTCCCGGGTTCCTCCGCCGGGAGGGTGCGCGGCCGCCAGACGACCCGTGTGGCGTCGGCGCCGCGGTCACCCGGCAGGACTGTCAGGATCCCCGCCTCGACGGGGATGTCCTCTAACAGTGCCGGCTCGACACGCCCGCCGGTCTCGGCGGTCGCGACCCAGACCTCGTCCGCCAGCGCGAGTGCGATGTCGTGGCGGAGTTGGGGGCGGAGCGCCCGGGCCGCGGCCGCGTCGAGGTCAGGCTTGTTCTCGACGGCGACGACCCGCTCGACCCAGTCCGGGTAGGGCTGGACCCGGCGGAGCTGGACCCGGCCGTTGCGTTTGCGGCGCTCGATAATCCCCCGGTCGGCGGCCCGGTGAACCGCCTCACGGACGTACCGCCAGGGGTAGCCCGGGTCGGGCAGTGCCTCACGGTACCAGGCCCACGCCGTGGGGGCGTGCCGGACGACGTGTAGAAGGTCCGAGTCCAGGCGGCGCTCGCCAAAGGCGGCCCGGGCAGCGAGCCCGTCGGGGTCACAGACGAGGATGATAGTGTCCCACCGGCGGCGACCGGTCCCCAACTGGCGGGCGACGATGACCGGCCGGCCGTCACCCCCCGCCGGCGGCCAGTGGCGCTCGGCCCACGCACACACCTGTAGTTCGAACTCGAACTCGCTGTCCACACGGTTCGGTCGGTGTGCTGCCGGTATGAGCGTGTCGCCGCTGTCAGCCGGTGACGGGCCCTGTCGCGTGTCGCTTCCTTTTTATTCGCGAGACGGCTCCCTACCGGTATGACAGAACAGGACGCGACCGACAACGGTTCCCCGGACGACGCCGACGGCGACGGTGGGGCTGCCGACCGGTCGGCGGCCGAGGCCGGTGCCGACGGACCGGACGCCAACGGTGACGGGGGCGCGGAGAGTGCCGAGACGGTCGTCGACGAGAGCGGCGAGGCCGAAGGGCCAGTTGCGGATATTGCCGGCGACGCCAACCCCGAGGCGGAGTTGGTCGAGCGCGTCGAGGAGCGTGACGCCGAGGCGGTGGCCGGCGAGATTGCCAGCCTCCGGAGCGCCGTCTCGGAGCTAGAGGAACAGCTCGTGGAGCGCGAGGCCGAGGTCGAGGACTTAGAGTCACGCCTTGCCAGGAAGCAGGCGGACTTTCAAAACTACAAGAAACGCCAGGAACAGCGGATGGAGGACGTCCAGGCCCGTGCGACCGAGGACCTCGTGACCCGGCTGCTCGACGTGCGGGACAATCTCGCCCGGGCACTCGAGCAGGGCGAGGACGCCGACATCCGTGGCGGGGTCGAGTCCACCCTCCAGCAGTTCGACGAGGAACTCGACCAGGAGGATGTCGTGGTCATCGAGCCGGACCCCGGCGAGGAGACGGACCCGACCCGTCACGAGGTGCTGATGCGCGTCGACTCCGACCAGCCTGAGGGAACGGTCGAGGACCTCCACCGCCCCGGCTACGAGATGGGCGGGAAGGTGCTCCGGCCGGCACAGGTCACGGTCAGTGACGGCTCCGGCGACGCGTAGTCAGCGTTCGGCTGCAGACGGAGCGCACGGCTGTGGCCCTGTGTAGGGTCGACAGGACCGACCCGGAACCGGAAAGCAGGGGACAGCGTCCGGGGACGGGGGGACTGCTGACAGGCTGTTCTAGCAACTTTTAACCGCCGCAACCGGGTATATATCGACAAGATGGCGAGCAACAAGATTCTCGGGATCGACCTCGGGACCACGAACAGCGCGTTCGCGGTCATGGAGGGCGGCGACCCGGAGATCATCGTCAACAGCGAGGGCGAGCGGACCACCCCCTCGGTAGTAGCGTTCGACGACGGCGAGCAACTCGTGGGCAAGCCCGCGAAAAACCAGGCCGTCCAGAACCCCGACAACACCGTCGAGTCGATAAAGCGACACATGGGCGAGGACGGCTACACCGTCGAAATCGAGGGGGAGGAGTACACCCCCGAACAGGTCTCGGCGATGACCCTCCAGAAGCTCAAACGCGACGCGGAGGAGTATCTCGGCGACGACGTCGAGAAGGCGGTCATCACCGTCCCAGCGTACTTCTCGGACCGGCAGCGACAGGCGACAAAGGACGCCGGCGAGATCGCCGGCTTCGAGGTCGAGCGGATCATCAACGAACCCACCGCGGCCGCGATGGCCTACGGGCTTGACGACGAGTCGGACCAGACCGTGCTCGTCTACGACCTCGGCGGCGGGACCTTCGACGTCTCCATTCTCGATCTGGGCGGTGGCGTCTACGAGGTCGTCGCCACGAACGGGGACAACGACCTCGGCGGCGACGACTGGGACGGGGCGGTCATCGACTACCTCGCGGAGGACTTCTACGACGAGTACGGTATCGACCTCCGGGAGGACCGGCAGGCCCTCCAGCGGCTCACCGAGGCCGCCGAGGAGGCGAAGATCGAACTCTCGAACCGTAAGGAGACCACCATCACCCTCCCGTTTATTGCCGCCGACGACAACGGTCCGAAGGACTTGGAGGTCTCGCTGACCCGCGCGAAGTTCGAGTCGCTGACACAGGACCTGGTCGAGCGGACGGTCGGCCCGACCGAACAGGCCCTGGAGGATGCCGGCTACGGCAGGGGTGACATCGACGAGGTGATTCTCGTCGGCGGGTCGACCCGGATGCCGATGGTCCAGGAGAAGGTCGAGGAGCTGACCGGCCAGGAGCCGAAGAAAAACGTCAATCCCGACGAGGCCGTCGGGCTCGGCGCGGCCATCCAGGGGGGTGTCCTCTCGGGTGACGTCGACGACATCGTGCTCGTGGACGTCACACCGCTGTCGCTGGGTGTGGA
>JBLGCN010000035.1:0-11005 GCA_047617405.1 Natronomonas sp. | reverse complement strand
CTGATACTGCTGGCGTCGACCTCGGACCGGAGCCGGAGCCTGACGTCGGGGTCGCCGGTCCGGTTGGCGCTCAGCGCCAGCGCGCCGACACCGTCTGTGAGCCCGGTCAGCGTCACGTCGGTCGTGATCTCCTCGCCGGCAGCCACCGAGAGCGACCGGTTCGCGACCCCGAGCCCGACCGGCCGCTCCTCCGCGGTGCCGACGACGACCCTGCCACTGGCGACCGCGCCGCCGTCGCGGGTGTCGGCCCCGCTCACGACCACGTCGTAGAGCCCGGGGCCGAGGGCGCCGACCGCCGCGTCGAGCCGGACCTGCTCGCTGTCGCCGACCTCGATGCGGGCTGCGGGCTGGCTGTCGACCACGTCGACCCCCTCGAAGCCGTCGGTGCCACCGAAGGCGGCACGGAGTTCGTCCGCGCCAACGGCCTCGCCGCGATACTGGTCGGCGCGCACGTGGACCGCGTAGTTCGAGCGGTCGGAGTCGACGCTGAACGCCACGCCGGTCTCGCCGTCCGCGGTGTCGACGAACGTCCGGTTGGTCTCGACCCCGAAGAGGCGCTGACTCTCCAGCCGGAAGGCCGCCTCGGCCCGGCCGGCGAACCCGGACACCCGGCCGTCCTCGACGACAGCCGCCCGGCCGTAGGGCGTCCGGAGGACGTACTCGCCGCGGGGCAGGGTCGCCGTCTCGACCGTCACCGTGTCGTCGTCACCGAGCGAGACCCGGCGGACGACCCGTGGCTCGAACCCCTCGCGCTCGCCGGGCAGCCTGACGAGGTCGTAGGTATCAGTCGGCCCGGTGCTGCTCACCCGGGCGTTCTGCCCCTGATAAACCGTCTCGTTCGATGCGAGGCGGGCGTCGACCTCCAGACTCGCGTCGGCTCCGGCGTTGGCGGCCGGTATCTCGATGTCAGTCAGCACGCTGGTGGGCGCCCTCGTCTCGGGGTCGACCGACCCGAACCCGGCGACCCGCAGCCTGTCGCCGCTCCGCGTCATCGCCGAGATACGGGGACCGGCCTCGACCGTCTCGTCGAACAGCTCGGCACCGTCAGGGCCGACACCGAGGAGCCGAACCGGACTGTCGTCCTGTGGCCCTCCCAGGTTCTGGCCGGCGAGGAGGATGCCGGCTTCGCGGTCGAAGGCCCGGCTAAACCGGATGTCCGAGCCGGCGCCGTGAACCCGGGTCCACCGGACATCCCCGCTGCTGTCGATGCCGGCGGTCCACACAGCGACGCCACCGCTGACCCCGGGGCGGTGCTGACCGGCCAGCACCACACCGCCGTCGTCGGTCGGCACCGCACCGAGCACGCCACTGCTCTCGATGCCGGGGACCGTCTCGTTGAACGTCGGCTGTCCCGACTCAGTGGTCCGGAGCACCCACGGCTCGTCGAAGCCGACCGACCCGGCGAGCAGGAACCCGTCCTCGGTGGCCCTGACGGACCGCACCTGGGCGTCGACGTCGTACGTCCGCTCCCAGGCGACGGTCTCACCGCTGAACTCGGACAGCCGAACCCCGCCGTCGGGCAACTGCTGTGTGAGGGCCACGCCGTCGTCGGTCTCGACGAGGGAGTTCCCGGCTCCAGGCCCGAAGCCGACACTCGCGTTCAGCGGCTGCTGCCAGCGGACCTCGCCGGCGGCGGTCGCCTTCCCGAGCCGCAGGTCGACCGACCCCAGCCCCGTCGACTCCGGCGAACTCTCGACGAGGATGAAGTAGATACCGTCGTCGGCAGCGACCACGTCGAGGACCCGGGTCGCGTTCTCGCTCTCGACCCTGGTCGACCACTCGGTCGTTCCGTCAGTGTCGACGCGGACGAGCCTCGCGGTGGCGTCGCTCAGGACCGGCCGGCTGTCGCTGGCGTTCGTATCCACCGTTATCCCGCCGGCGACGAGGTCGCCGTCGCCCGCCTCGTCGACGGCGAGAAAGGCTGTTCGGTTGAACTCGCTGTCCGCCTGTGTCGTGGCGTTGGTCGTCTCGGCCGACACCGCGGAGGGCTGTGCTGCCGTCGACGCGGCCGCCGGCACCGCCACCGCGACGGTGCTTGCGACCACGAGAGCGACGAGACAGCACGCTGAGAGCGCTCGGCGTTGCATACGCAGGACATACTTTCAGGCCGGTGTAGTAGCCACCGGTTGCTCAAAGACGGGTTTTTGTTACCCGGTTACACAGGATGCCAGGGACTCACGCCGCCCCACCACCCTTTTCTGGCCCTGTCGTGATACCGCGTCGTGGCGGTCCGGCGACCTGCAGACCGACCCCGGGACAGACACGCTTTGCGGAGCGTCAGGCCGCTTCCGGCGGGTGGTCGACACTGAGGAGGTCGACACCGGCCCCCCGACACGTCTCAAGCACGTCCTGGGTCGCCTCCCGCTCCGGGGGGGCCGTCTGGACACGCAGGCCGCGGTCGTGGGCCGCCGCGACCAGCGCCGGCTCCGACCCCATCCCGTAGAAGGTGTGGACTGTCTCACAGCCCAGGTGTGCCGCGGTGTCCAGCCCGAGTTCGGGTGCGTCGTCGAACAGCCCTTCATAGAGGATGTGTCCGATGTCGGCCGACGGGCCGAACTGGGTGACCTCGTAGAGCGCGAGCGGGCTGAAGGAGATCAGGACCGTGTCGTTGTCATGACCGGCGAGTGTCTCCAGAACGTCGCCGGCGAGCCCGACATCCTTGAGTTCGACCTGCACGCCGGTGTCGTCGGGAACGGCCGACAGCGCCTCGTCCAGCAGCGGGACCCGTTCGCCGGAGTCAAGCACCTCGAACTCCCGCAGTTGCTCCCACGGGGTCGCGACCACGCGCCCGCTCGCCCCGGTCAGCCGGTCCAGTGTCTCGTCGTGAAAGACGACAAGTTCGCCCGACTGGCAGGGTCGGACATCGAGTTCGACCCAGTCCGCGGTCTCCGCGGCCCGCTCGAACGCCTGACGTGTGTTCTCCGGAAACGCCCCGCCGTACCCGCGGTGTGCGACAATCTCCATGCCCGCCAACACTACCGGAGAGACAAGAGCGTTCCCCTCGAAACCGACAGAGCGGCCCGCTCGACACTGTTTACCGTCACAAACTCGATAGCGGTGGTGAGCGCTGTTGAGAGACGGGTGTCGTGTAAATAGCTCTATACTCGTACAGAGACGGACAGGCATGGGGTGCCGGTTGCCCGATGGCTGGAACCGGAGCGTGGGGTGGCCGGATGCCGGCTCCGAGGGGCTGGCCGAGTGGACTCTCGCAATGGCCGCCGGGGTCCCCGTCCTGGTCCCGGTCCCGCCGCTGCTTGTCCCTCTCACCGGCGAACGGTCGAGGCGCCTCCCCGGTGACCGCCCACGAGCACGTGTCATTTAACCGGTGCGAACCCCTACAGTAGGCATGGACGAGAAGGTCTCCCGCCGTCGCCTCGTTGCCGCCCTCGGGACCGGTCTCGCCGGAGGACTCGCGGGGTGCTCGTTAGGGGCGCCCGAACGCGAGGAGACCGATGGAACCGGCGAGCGGGGTGGGCCAGAACCCCGGCCGAGTGACTCGGAGTTACCGAACGGGACACCCCCGGAACTCGACATCGAGACGCCCCGCGAGACCGAGGGCCCACCCTCAGATTCGCCGTACACGGGGGTCTACCGGGAGGTTATCGACTCGGTGACCGCGATCCGCGTCGAGACAGCCTCGGGTCCCGGGTCCGGCACCGCCTGGATGTACGACGACCGTCACCTCGTGACGAACGAACACATTGTCGGCGGGGCCCGGTCGGCGACGGTTCGGTTTCGCAACGACGGCTGGCGGGAGGCGGATATCGTCGGCAGCGACGTCTACAGCGACCTCGGTGTGGTCCGGGTCGCGAACCCGCCCGACGACGCCACCCCGCTGTCGCTGGTCGACACCGAGGCCCCCGTCGGGACGGAGGTACTGGCGGTTGGCAACCCCTTCGGGCTCTCCGGGTCGGTCACCGCCGGGATCGTCAGCGGCAACGACCGCAGCCTCGACGCGCCAAACGGGTTCAGTATCCCCGACGCGGTCCAGACCGACGCCGCCGCCAACCCCGGCAACAGCGGCGGCCCGCTGGTGACGCTCGACAACGAGGTTGCGGGGGTGATCAACTCCGGCGTTCGGGGCGGTGACAACGTCGGGTTCGCCATCTCCGCCGCCCTCACCGAGCGGGTCGTCCCCGCGCTGGTCAGCGGTGGCGAGTACGAACACTCCTACGTCGGGATCGCCCCCGTCGACGTCGGCCCCGACCTCGCCAGAGCGAACAATCTCCCCGTCACCTGGGGTGTCTACGTCGACGAGACGCGCTCCGACACGCCTGCGGACGGGGTTCTTCGCGGATCAACAGGGTCGACCGTCATCGACGGCCAGGAGGTACCCACCGGCGGCGATGTCATCGTCAACATCGATGGGACAGTCATCCAGACCAGACAGGACCTCGGGACCTTCCTCGCGCTCGAGACTGCGCCCGGTGACACGGTTACGGCGACTGTCATCCGCGACGGGGCCACCGAGCGTGCCCGGTTGACACTTACCTCACGGCCCGAACAGTAACCCCGCCCGTCACTCCAGTCGCTCGGCCGCGCCGTGCTCGACCAGCGGGCGGACATTCTCCGCCGGCAACTGGACCACGTCGTCGGTTACGAGGTCGTACTCGCGCTCGTCGACGCCGAGTATCTCCCCGACATCGTCGGTGATCCGGACGGTCTCGCGGGCGACAGTCCCGCCGTCCTTTCGGACCGGCGTGTCGTCGCCCGGGTCGTCTGTTGCGTCCGGCTCCGTCGGCCCGGCAGCGGCCCGGACCGCCTCGGACCCCGGGCCCGCTTCGGGCCCGGTGTGGGTCCCAGTCTCGGGTTCCGTCCCGGCTGCGGACCCATCCCCCATGAGGTCGGCGGCGGCAACCCCGTCAGCCCCGGCCCCTGTCGCTGACTCCGACCCCTGGTTGTGGCCCGTTCCGGCCTCGCTGTCGGCCCCTGTCTCTCCCCCGCCGTCTGCTGGGGGTGTGGTGGCGTCAGCCCCAGCCGTCGGGCCCGCACTCCTGACCGGGGAGGGGTCGGTGCGGCCGCCCGCGGTGTCCGCCCCAGTCTCGCCGTCTAAGGTGTCGAACACGCGGTGGCGGGTCGCGACGATATCGTCGACCAGGTCCTCGAACAGGACCGTCTCCTCGGCGGTCATCCCCGCGGCGTCCATCGGCTGGTCGGCCGCCGCGAGCGAGGCGGCCTTGACGATCTTGCCGATCCGACGCTCGAAGACCGCCTCAACGGTCCCCTCTGCGGTGTTGATCTCGTCGGTGAGCCGGTTGACCTCCGGCGAGTCGAAGGGGTCGTCGGTCCGCTCGGCGACGCGCTCGCGCTCGCGGCGGAGCTGCTGGATAAACTCCCCGGCGTCCGCGTAGAAGGACTCGCGCAGTTGCTGGAGCTTGTCGGTCTGGCGCTCGCGGTCGCGCACCGATTGGAGTTCGTCCAGGTCCATCATGCTACTCTCGTGCCTTCTCGGCGCGGCCCCGACACATCAGGAACACGCCGAGTGACTCCGGAACGGTACGGACTTGCTCCGGTAGTGTAAAGCTGTCGCCGTCGAGTTCGACCGGCCCGCCCTCGGTCACCTCGACGGCGATGTCGTGGCTGCGGAAGGTCTCCGGGACGGCGTCGACCAGCGGGTCAAACGCCTCGAGCCCGTCTCTGTCGAGCCGCCTGACAGCGAGCCCGCTCCCGCCGTGGAGGCTGCCCGGCAGCCGGATCAGTCGGTTGGTGTCCGTCGAGACCGGCTCGTCGATGGGTGCGTTCTCCTCGGCGACGGTCTCGCCGACCAGTGACTCCACGAGCGTCCGGATCCCCGGGCCACCGGCCTCCAGATTCCCCTCCCGGACCGCCTCCGGGTTGGACTGGACCGCGCCGTAGACCGTCGAGGCACGCCCCTCGCCGACCCCCTCGAGCTCCTGGAGCCGCGCCAGCGCGGCCGCCTCGTCCATCGACGTGAGGTCGTCGACAAAGTCGAGCAGCCGATGGTGCACCCGTCGCCCCCACCCACCCTCGGTCTGCAGGGCGCGGGCGGTCACGCCGCCGCGCATCTCCGTGCGCACCAGCCCGCCGGGGTCCAGCCCGATCCCGCGGACGTAGTCGACCACCTCGCGGCGGGCGTCACTGCCGAGCTGTTTCACCTCCTCGTCGCGGACGTGGACGTGATACCCCCGGCTGCCGGAGAAGACGACCGTGAGCTCCTCGAACCCGAAGTCGTCCTCCAGGAAGTCGAGCAGTCGGAACAGTGCGCCCTTACATTTCCCGAGCATCTCGGCGTAGGTGTCATCCGGCTCGGCACTGGGGAGGTGATCGGCGTCGAGGTCGAAGATGAGGTCCGAACACCGCCAGTCTTTCCCGCCCATCGAGGTGGCACTCGGGTCGGCGTACTGGCCGGCAGAGAAGTAGACGTGACGGGGTCGCTCGCGGCCCAGAAACTCACCGAGGTCACCCAGGTCGAGCAGCGAGTTGTGCCGGATGTAGGTGTCGCCCGGCCCCTCGGTCCAGGGGACGTACCCCCACTCGCGCTCGCCGGCGTCGGGCGGGGGTGTCACCGTTGCCCGGCGGTAGTGGTCACCGAAGCGGCCGCGCAGGTACGCCCGGGTCCGCTCGTCCATGGCAACCCGCTACTGGCGGGGCCAGTAAAGCGATTTCGCTTGGGGGACCGCCGTCACCGCGCGAGCAGGTCGGCGAGTCGCTCGCGGATCCCGCGTTTCTCGCCGAGTTTCAGGTAGTAGGCGTCCCCGCCGTCCTCGTAGTAGGAGTCGACCCGGCGGGTCACCTCGAAGCCGAGATGCCGGTAGAACCGCAGGGCGTCGCGGTTGGTCGTGCGTGCGTGACAGGTGACGGTGTCGTACTCCTCGGAGGCGTTGGCGACCAGCCGCTTGCCAAAGCCCTCCCCGCGGTAGGCCTCCTCGACGGCGAGAAAGAGGACGTAGCCGTCACGGCGGACGGCCGCGAACCCGACGAGAGCGTCCTCGCCGCGGTCGAGGTAGCAGAACACCGTCGACCGCCGGTAGGCACTGGTGAAAAACGACTCCCGCTGGCGGAGCACGCCGTCGGACTCGCGGATCCGCTCTTTGAGTTCCCAGGCCTGGTCGACGCGGGTGTCACTCCCCGGGTCGACCACTTCCCGTCGGACGTTAACGCTCACTACCCCGATACGACGGGGGGCACGGTATTAATTCCACCGCCAGAGACACAACCCTTTCACCCGCTGTGGCCGTGACACGGAGTATGTGTCCGGAACCGCCTGGTCCCCACCCCGCTACGGGGCCCGTATCCGTCACCCTCCTGCGGGCCGTCGCCGAGGGCCAGTGTGACAGCGGCCGTCAGACACTAGCCGGCGGTACTTCCGGGCCCGGGCCAGGACCGGTCTGTGAGTCACACAACGGGCCACGTGACCCCCTCCCGAGCCGAGAGCGAGCCCAGGGGGGCGCCGACGACCAGCCGGGGGGTCGGCCGTGAGCTTCCGGCTCCGCCCGCACACTGCCGACGTGGCCGTCGAGGCGACCGCCGACGCGCTCGGAGGGGTGATGGCGGCCGCCGCCGACGGCATGGCAGCGGCGATGTGTGAGGAGCCCCCCGTGGGCGGTGACCGCCGACCCGTCGAGGTGCGCGCCGAGAGCCGCGAGGCCCTGCTGTTCGACTATCTGGACCAGCTCATCTACGAGCGCGACGTTCGGTCGGTGTTACCCGTCGACAACGACGCGACGGTCAGCGTCGACGACGGAGCGCCGAGGCTCGAGGCCTCCTACCGCGGCCTCCCCCTCGCCGGTCTCGGCGCCCGCGACCTCAAGGCGGTCACCTACTCCGAGATGGAGCTGGCCGAGACCGACGGAGGATGGCGGGCGTACGTGGTCTTTGACGTCTGAGGTCGCGGCGGGTTCACACTGGCTCCCGTCGGTCGCCCGCTGTCCTTTTCACCGGGGGCCCGCTACTACAACTCAATGGCAGACCCGCTCGCGGACACTCCCGGTGGTGACCAGCGACCGGTAACCGCCCTCCACGTGGCCGCGGAGCCGGGCTTCGAGGCGGAGACGGCGACGGCCCTGACCGAGCGGGGTCGGGAGGTCACCGTCAGGACCGCACAGACCGTCGAGTCGGCACTGGGGATACTCGACACCGACAGGATAGACTGTGTGGTGACCGACCACGACCCGCCGGACCGGGACGGGCTCGGCCTGCTCGAGGCCGTCCGTGGCCGCCACGGCGACCTCCCTGTGGTCCTCTACACCGAAAACGGCGACGAGGGGCTCGCGAGCGCGGCCATCTCCGCGGGTGTCACGGAGTACGTCCGGAAAGACACCGACGGCCACGCCGCGTCACTGGCGGCACACATCGACCGGGCGGTCCGTCAGGACCGCGCCAGCCGCCGTGGTGCAACCGACACTGTTGACAGAGTGACCGACGCTGTCGCCAGGATCGACGCCGACTGGCGACTGGAGGCGGTTGACGACCGCGCCCTGGACCTGCTGTGTACGGAGCGGTCGGCGCTTCTCGGCGAGGTCGTCTGGGAGGCCGTTCCCGGGCTTGAGGAGAGCCCCTTTGGCCAGGCCTACCACGACGTGATGACCACCCGCGAGCCTCGTGCCGTCGAGGAGTACTTCGAGGGGCTCGACGCGTGGTTCGAGTCCGACATCTACCCGGACGACGACGGCGGCCTGTCGGTCTACTTCCGTGACGTCACCGACCGGAAGGAGCGCGAGCGCACGCTGGCACGGCTGGCCGAACTCCTGGCCGGTGACGGCTCCTTCGAGGAGACACTCGGTGACCTGCTTGGGCTTGGCTGTGACCAGCTCGATGTCCCGTACGGCTTTCTCACCAGGACCGACGAGCACGGGGAGACACAGACCATCGCCGAGGCCCACGGTGACCACGAACTGCTCCAGCCGGGCGCGGAGAGTGACCTCTCGGAGAGTTACTGCCGCAAGACACTCCGGACCGACGGCGCCCTTGCCGTCGAGGACGCGGTCGCCGAGGGCTGGGCGGACGACCCCGCCTACGAGACCTTCCAGCTCGGCTGTTACATCGGGGCGGAGGTCGACCTCGGCGACGACCGGCACGGGACACTCTGTTTCGCCGGCCCGGAGGAGATGACCGTCGAGTTCTCGCAGTTCGACCGGGCGTTCGTCGAACTCGTCGCCCAGTGGGCCGGGACAGCCTACAGCCGCGAGCGCAGCGAGCGCCGGCTCAGACAGCAGAACGAGCGGCTGGAGCAGTTCGCGAGCGTGGTCAGTCACGACCTGCGGAACCCGTTGAACGTGGCCGGCCTGTCACTCGAGATGGCCCGTAAAAACGGTGACACCGAGTCCTTCGACCGCGCCGAGCGGGCGGTCGACCGGATGGACGACCTCATCGAGGACCTGCTCACGCTCGCGCGCAGCGGTGACGACGTCGACGAGATGGAGACGGTCAACCTGGAGACGCTCACCACGGAGTGCTGGGGGACTGTCGAGACGGAGGAGGCGTCGGTGACCGTCGCCGACGGGGCGGCGGTCAGGGCCGACCGGAGCCGCCTCCACCAGCTACTGGCTAACCTGTTCCGGAACGCGGTCGAACACGGCGGGGCGGACGTGACCGTCACCGTCGGCGCACTCGAGGACGGCTTCTACGTCACGGACGACGGCCCGGGGATCCCTGCCGAGGAGCGCGAGGAGGTCTTCGAGGCCGGCTACACCACCAGCGACACCGGGACGGGGTTCGGGCTCAGCATCGTCCGCGACATCGCCTCGGCACACGGCTGGACGACGACGGCCGGCGAGAGCGACGCCGGTGGCGTCCGCTTCGAGTTCCACGGGGTCGAGTTCCTCTGGCGTTAGAGCGAAGTGGCCGAGGCGCCTACCGGCCAGTGTGAGAGAGTTCGAACGCAAGCAACTGCTGGAGCGCATCGAGCGCGAGGGGGCAACCCTGGGTGCGTCGATCCCCGACGAGGTCCAGGTCCAGGGGGAGACGGTCGCGCTTCAGGAGTTCGTCTTCGAGATCAAAAAGCGGGAGACGGTCCCGTCCGGGGAGCGCGAGCGTGTCAAGCGCGCGAAGAAAAACCTCCGGCGCGAACGCCTCCAGCGCAAACAGCGCGTCGAGGACGACGACATCTCCTACGAGGAGGGCGAGCGGCTGGTCGAGTCGGTCATCGGGATCGACCGCGCGCTCAACGCACTCGAACAGCTCGGGCCGACTGACCTGGAGGCGGAGGTCGAGGCAACGGAGGCCGCCGACCGCAAGCGGTGGATGAACTTCCTCCAGCAGGCGCTGGGTCGGGACGACAGCTCCGGCGGTGTCGGTGCGACCCAGGGCGGTCACAACAGCGGTGGCCGCGGTGGGGGCGGGCGGTGAGATGAGTCGTAACGACGAGGTTGCCCGCCGGCTGGAGGAGTTTGCCGACCGGCTGGAGGCCACCGGCGTCGAGTACAAGCCCCGCTCGTACCGCGCGGCTGCCGAGAACGTCCGTGATTACCCCGCTGCCATCGAGGACCTGGCCCGGGAGGGACAGGACGCGGCGGCCGAGGTGGAGGCGGTCGGCGACGCCATCTCCGCGAAGATTGTCGAGTATGTCGAGACCGGCGAGATCGCGGAACTTGCGGCGTTGCGCGATGAGCTGCCCGCCGACATCGACGCACTCACGAGCGTCGAGGGGGTCGGCCCGAAGACCGTCGGCCGACTGTACGAGGCGCTGGGGGTCGAGGACTTGGACGACCTCGAGGCGGCCGCCGAGGCCGGCGAGGTACAGGAGGTCCCCGGGTTCGGGGCGAAGACCGAGCAGAACATCCTGGAGGGGATCCCCTTTGCCCGGCAGGCCCACAGCCGCCAGTTGCTCGGTGCGGGGCGTCCGCAGGGCGAGCGTGTGCTCGCCGCCCTGGAGGCCCACGAGGCCGTGACAGACTGCGACCTGGCCGGGTCTATCCGGCGCTGGAAGCCCACCGTCGGCGACGTGGACCTCCTCGCAGCCGGCGACGAACCCGCCGCGGCTGTCGACGCCTTCACCTCGCTCGGTGTGGTCGACACCGTTGTCGAGGCCGGGGAGCAGAAAGCC
>JBLGCN010000034.1:0-11052 GCA_047617405.1 Natronomonas sp. | reverse complement strand
CCATCCCACGTCACTGTGATCCTGCCGGTCGCCGGACCGTTTTCCGGCGGCGTTTCGTTACCCGGGCAGGCCGAACCAAACGGGTTTTAACCGGGTCTGTCCAATCTTCCGGTAAGGTTGATATCTATGGAGATGCCGCGACGGTTCAACACCTACTGTCCGCACTGTAACGCCCACCACGAACACGAGGTCGAGAAGGTCCGGAGCGGTCGCCCCTCCGGGATGACCAAGGTCGACGGCCGCCAGTCCGAGCGCCAGTCCGGCATCGGCAACGACGGGAAGTTCTCGAAGGTGCCCGGCGGCGACAAGCCCACGAAGAAGACCGACCTCACCTACCGGTGTACCGACTGCGGGAAGGCCCACCGCCGCGAGGGGTGGCGGGCCGGCCGCCTGGAGTTTCAGGACTGATGGCAGGAAGCTTCTACCGGGTGGCCTGCCCGGACTGCGAGAACGAACAGGTCGTCTTTGGCCGCGCCGCCACCGAGGTGGCCTGCGAGGTGTGTGGACACACGCTCGCACGCCCAACCGGCGGTGAGGCTGTCCTCGAGGGCGAGGTCACCGAGACCGTCGAAGCACGGTAACTCCGTTTTTCCGGCCCGCCACGGCCCCCTGAAGCAACGACGTTATGCCCGACCGTCGATAATCAGCAGATATGAAATACAGTGGCTGGCCAGAATCGGGTGAACTGGTCGTCGGCCGGGTCGACGAGATCGAGGATTTCGGGGTGTTTATCGACCTGCTAGAGTACGAGGACAAGCGGGGGCTCTCGCACGTCTCCGAGGTGGCCTCGGGGTGGATCAAGAACGTCCGCGACCACGTCAACGTCGACCAGCGGGTCGTTGCGAAGGTGCTCGACATCGACAAGAGCGCCCAGCAGATCGACCTCTCGCTGAAGGACGTCAACGACCACCAGCGAAAGGACACGATCCAGGAGTGGAAAAACGAACAGAAGGCCGACAACTGGATGGAGCTGGCCTTTGGCGAGGACATGGGCAACGAGCAGTACGCCGCCATCGCCAACGAGTTACTCGCGGCCTTCGGGTCGCTGTACGACGGCTTCGAGGCTGCGGCCATCCGCGGGACCGAGGCACTCGCGGAGACAGACCTCGAGGACGACGAGGTGACGGCTATTGTCGACACCGCCCGCGAGAACGTCTCGGTCCCTTACGTGACGGTGACGGGCTACGTCAGCCTGGAGTGTCCGACCGGCGGCGGTGTCGACGTAATAAAGGAGGCCCTGCAGACCGCCGAGGGTAACGGTGAGGGTCCCGTGAGAGCCAACGGCTCGAACGGGGCCTCGGGAGACGAGAGTGGCGAGTCTCCCGGCGTGCCCGACGAGGTCGATCTGGAGGTCACCTACGTCGGCTCGCCGGAGTACCGGATCGAGGTGCAGGCCCCCAACTACAAGACCGCCGAAACAGAGCTCGAGGAGAGCGCCAAGCGGGCCCGCACACTCGTCGCCGAACAGGGCGGGACCGGTAGCTTTCACCGCGAGCGCGAGACCGACGAGGAGTAACCGGCGTGCACTCGGACATCCGCGTCTGTACGGTCTGGGCCGAGCGCCACGACCGGCCGGTGTACACGCTGAGCACGACCTGCCCGGCGTGTGGGGCCGAGGCGGTCAACAGCGCCCCCGCCCCGTTCAACCCGGCGGACCCCTACGGCGGCTACCGACGCGCTCTTAAGCGGCGCACCCCCGAATAGCTCATGGACGAATTCGATATCGAGACTGTCGCCGAGCCGACGCTCACGGACCCGGTACTGGTCGAGGGGCTTCCGGGTGTCGGTCACGTCGGCAAGCTCGCCGCCGAGCATCTCGTCGAGGAACTCGACAGCGAACTCGTCCGGCGGGTCTACTCGACGCATTTCCCCCCGCAGGTTAGCGTCGACGACGGGGTGTCGACGCTCGCGAACGCGGAGGTCTACGCTGTCAGCACCGGCGAGGGCCGTAACCTGCTCGTGTTGACCGGCGACCACCAGGCGCAGGACGGGCCCGGCCACTACGGCCTGACGGATACCTTCCTCGACGTCGCCGAGGACCTTGGTGTCGGGCGGGTGTTCGCGCTCGGGGGTGTTCCCACGGGCGAGCTTATCGAGGAGTACGATGTCGTCGGCGCGGCCACCTCGGCGGCCGAGCGTGACGACCTGACCGAGGCCGGCGTCGAGTTTCGCGAGGACGAGCCCGCCGGCGGGATTGTCGGGATCAGCGGGCTCCTGCTGGGGCTGGGTGAGCGCCGCGACGTCCCCGCGGCCTGTCTGATGGGTGAGACCAGCGGCTACCTCGTCGACCCAAAGAGCGCACAGGCCGTTCTCGAGGTCCTCCAGGACGTGCTCGGCTTCGAGGTCGACTTTGGCTCGCTGGAGGAGCGCGCCGAGGAGATGGAGGAGGTTGTCCGGAAGATCCAGGAGATGGAGGGCAGCCCCGCCGCAGCCGACGAGGACCTCCGCTACATCGGTTGAGGTGTGCCCGGCCGGGGGCGTATGGCCGTCTGTGACCCTCCCCAGTGCCTTCCGGCAGTGACCGGTCCTGGGATATCGGCCGGGTCACCGACCACAAGAGGGGAGACAGGCAGGGTCAACGGGCCAGCGACAGGGCTAGTCGCTCCGGCTGAGCTGTGCGCGGACGTCGATCGAGTTCTCGGCGACGTACCGCCGGAGGTTCGACGCCACCAGGACCAGCGCCAACGTCACACCCACGAGGGGGACGAGCGTCGACACCGTCGACGGGACGAACAGCAACACCGCGGCGACGAAGGAGAGGACTCGTTCGGGCCGGGTGTATCGGGTCACGAGGAAGTTCTCGAACCCGGCCGCGAGCAACAGGATGGCACCGAGTACCTGGACGACAGCGGTGAAGATAGCAATCGGGCCGCCGTTGGCGATGAGCGCCGGGTTGTAGATCCAGACAAACGGGACGATGTAGATCGGGAGCGCGAATCGGATGGCGTACTTGCAGGTGCTGAGGAAGTTACCCTTCGAGATACCGGTCGCCACCAGACACGCCCCCGCCACCGGCGGCGAGATGTTCGACAGGATGGCGTAGTAGAACACGAACATGTGGGCGGCGATTGTCAGACTCTCGGTGTCAGTGATAAAGCCGGGACGGGCGTTGACGATAGCCGGTGCCGCCAACAGCGCCACAACCAGGTAGGCGACGATCGACGGGGTGCCGAACCCGAGCACGATGCCGATCAGTCCGGCCATCACGAGCAGAAAGAGGAGGTTGCCCCCGGCAGCCTCGAGCAGGGTCGATGAGATAACGCCGAACACGCCGGTCATGTTGAATATCTCGATGATCCAGCCCAGCTCGGCGACGACGATCATGATCGAGGCCATCGACCGACTGGCGCTGTCGAAGGCAAGCGTCACCGACCGGCCGACCTGCTTGAGACCCGAGACAAAGGCCGCGTCGTTCAGGGCGACAAGTAGCCGGTGGAGCGCGAACAGCACCAGCATCGCCTGCATCCCCTTCCAGGCGGAGACGTAGGCGGCGTCACCCTCCGAGAGCGAGAGGATGATGATACCGATGGGGACAAACAGGTACGAGCGGACGAGCAGTGACCGGAAACTCACCATGTCCTCCCGGGGGATCGGCTCGAAGCCCTGCCTGACCGCCCGCAGGTGTGCCGAGATCATCAGCGTCGCGTAGAACAGGAAGGCCGGAATGGCCGCCGCGACCAGGATATTGAAGAAGCTCGTGCCGATGATGTCGGCCATGATGAACGCCGTTGCCCCCATGATCGGAGGGGTGATCTGCCCGCCGGTCGAGGCCGTCGCCTCGACGGCGCCCGCAAAGTCACGGTCGTAGCCGAGTCGCTTCATCAGCGGGATCGAAAAGGCCCCCGTGGCGGCGACGTTCGCGATGGCCGCACCCGAGAGCATCCCCATAAAGCCCGAGGAGAGGATGGCGACCTGGGCCGGTCCGGAGCGGAGCCGGCCGGCCACACGGCTCGCAAAGTCGCCAAAGAAGTCCGCCCCGCCGAGGTGTAACAGAAAGACCCCGAAGAAGATGAACATCGTGATCAGCGACGCCGAGAGGCTCATGAATCGCCCCAGGACCCCGGTGAAGTTGGGGAAGGCCGCGCCGGCGGCGACCCGGGTCCAGTCCAGGCCGGCGTGCCCGAGGGGGCCGGGGACGAAGTTTCCGAACAGGCCGTAGGCGAGCGCGGCCAGGCCCAGGAGCACAAACGGGAGACCGACGATACGGCGCGCACCCTCGAGTGTGACCAGGATGAGCAGCGACGACATGAGGATGTCAGTCTGGTTTGGAAGCCCGCTGCGCTGCGAGAAGGCGTCGGCTCCCTCAAGGAAGAAATACGCCGCCGCCCCCACGATGACCAGCGCCATCACCACCGAGAGGCCGTTGTACAGCAGTCGCCTGGGTCGGCTGTCGCCGGTGTACAGCGTCGTCAAAAAGACCAGCACACCCATCGTCAGGAAGTGCGTCATGACGAACGACCGGCCGGAGAGGACGGGGCCGACAACAAAGAGGACGTGCCAGATGGTCGTCGCAATCGCGAGCAGCGAGACCCCGACGAACAGCAGCCGGCGGTAGGTGGACGAGGTGTAGTAGGCGACCATCTCCTCGTCGTCGGTCTGTGCGCCCGTCTCCTCGTCGCCGGCCTCGTCCGTCGCGTCGTCCTCGCCGGTGGTGTCGATAGTGGTCGTCGTGCTGTCGACGAGGTCGCGGATGTAGCTGTCGAGGGCCTCCGTGCTGAGTCGTGTCATCGTTCGGCAACAGGGAGTGAGTCGTCCCAGAGGTCGTTTTCACGGAGTGCTTCGACGGCGCCGGGGTGGACGGGGGCTGCCTCGGCGTCGGCGTCGGTGATGAGCGTGGCGAATCGCTCGGGGTTCCGGGCAAACCCGCCCCACAGTCCTGTTCCCTGCGCCAGTGTCTCGCGGTTCTCGATGGCGACGGTGACAGCCTCGCGGACCACCTCGTCGCGCACGTCTAAGGTCGTAAAGTGGGTGTTCGTCCCGGCGACCGTCTTGTACGACGACCGGTCGCTGTAGACGGAGTTCTCCCACGCCGCACCGAGCCCTTCGATATTGAACTCCCACTCGACGCCGCCGGTGATCTCGTACTCGTCGACGTAGTTTCGGGCGTTGACCAGCCGGTCGGTGGGCTCCTCGCCGTCCGGGACGACGAGCTGTGGCTCGTCGGCGGTCTGGATGAACTGCTGGGCCTGTGGGCCAATGATGTTGTTGATCCCGGCGGTGATGAGCGCCGACACCTGGCCGTCCTGGAGGTTCTGGAACCCCTCCTCGGTCCCCACACGGACCGGTTCGGTCTCCTCCCAGCCGTAGCTGTTGGCGAGCATGAACAGCCGGTAGTAGGTGTGAACCGTCGACCCCGGAAGCCCGGTGACGACCCGCTTACCGGCGGTGTCTCTGAGAAAGTCGATGTCGGTATCCCCCGTCGTGAACGCGATGGGAAACGGGTAGGCCGCACACGAGAACATGATGTTCGTCTCGAACTGGTTCTCGAAGGGTGGGTGAGCCATGTCGGCCGCCTGGAAGTCCGGCGTCGACCCCGCGCCCATGTCGACCGCCCCGCTTCCGACCTGGCGGTGACTGGCGTTGAACCCTCCGGTCGTCTGCACGCTGAGTTCGTAGTCGGTGTTACTCTGGATCTCGTTTGCCCACGTCAGCCCGATCTGGTAGGGGGCGGTGCCGTTCTCGCCGCCGGCGTATGTGAACTGCGTCTGGCCACCGCCACCACCACCACCATCGGAACACCCCGCGAGAGCGACCACCCCAGCCGCGCCCGCCGTGCCAACTGTCCGCAGGAACGACCGCCGCCCTGTCATCCGTGCCATGGTGTCAGTTAGCATATGCCAACATAATAAATAATTTTGGGTGATTATTCGTCGGATTTGGCCGCGCTGTGGGGCCACAGAGAATCCCGGCAGGAGGAAGGGCGGCTACACGGCACGGTCACCTCCCCGGCTCTCTGGGCGTGCCGGGGCCGGACCGGGACGACGCCCCGGATGAGGCGAGGACACAAAGGGGCTATACGCCTGCACATCGTAAAGCGGAGTATGAGCGAAACCGAGCAGGCGACGTTCGGTGGCGGCTGTTTCTGGTGTGTCGAGGCGGCGTTCGAGCGCGTGCGCGGCGTTCAGGGGGTTGTCTCCGGCTACGCCGGCGGCCGCACAGAGGACCCCAGCTACCGTGAGGTGTGTTCGGGGTCGACCGGCCACGCCGAGGTCGTCCAGGTCACCTACGACCCGGACGCGGTGGGCTACGAGGACCTGCTGGAGGTGTTTTTCACCGTCCACAACCCCGAGACCGAGGACCGTCAGGGGCCGGATGTCGGCTCACAGTACCGCTCTATCGTGCTCTACCACGGCGAGGCCCAGCGCACGGCCGTCGAGGGCTACATCGAGGAATTGGAGGCTGCCGGCGAGTACGACGACGTTGTAACCGAGGTGACGCGGCTGGAGACGTTCTACCGCGCCGAGGAGAAACACCAGGACTACTTCGAGAAGAACCCAAATCAGCCCTACTGCCGGATGCAGATCCCACCGAAGCTAGAGAAGCTGGAGTCGAAACACGCCGACAAGCTTGCCGCCGAAGGGACCCCCGGCGACGACTGACCGGGCAGAGGACCCCGGCCCGAGTCAGGCTGTGGTGAACGACACGGGCAGACATAGGGTGGACCGTGGAGTCGATACCCGAGGTAGCAACGACGGTGACACCCTCGACAGGGGCGAGCGAGATGGCAGTACTGTTTCCCGTCCTGCAACACCCGCTAACGGTTGAAGTACACACCGCCCAACCTGACAGGTGGACATGAACCTCAGCAAGAAGTCCATCGCAGGTATCGTCACACTGGCAGTCGCCGCGGCCTACGGTCTCATCCGCTGGCGGAGCGGCGACGGCGACAACGAACCCGTGACCGTGACCGAGGAACAGCCCGCCGCCGCCGACTGAGTCCGGCGTTGCCGCGGTCCGTAACAGGGAGGCACCGTGCGTAGCCGACAGTGGTCGGGTGTACCTACACGGACTCAAAGACGTGGACAGGGTGGGACCCCGACAACCGGCATCTCGGTCTCTCGCATGCAGGCGACCAGCAGGTCGCGGCCGGGGTGACAGCGGTGGCCGGCGGTGCGTGGTCGTCCGTCCACGGGTGCCACGCCCTCGCGGGGGTCGTTGGCCGCTGTCCGGTGGCGTGTGGACTACCCCTTTGCCTGGCTACTGGCCGCTGTCTGTTGGTGTGTGTGGTGATAGAAGTACAGCACAGCGTCCCCGTCGCGTGCGCCCGGTTCGAGACACACCCGATGGTAACGTTCATTCTCTAACAGGTTTACCATGACACCGTCCGTATGAACGGTGACAGACTCGTAGACACGTCCACAGGTGGGGCAGTCAGCCGGTGCGTCCTCGGGAACCCGCATATGTGCCGCGTGGGTCCGGGGTTGCTAAACGGTTGTGTCGGCCGGAGCCGGGACCCGCAGCGGAGCGGGGGCCAGGCTCGACCCCGCAGCGCCCGAGAGCAGTCGTCCGCTGAATACAGAGGGCAGGCGCGGCCGGGAGAGCCGGGCCGCTGGGGCGAGGGAGCCGGAGGGTTGATTTGGGCGGCCCCGGGAGAGCCGGGTATGCGAGCGCGGCTGGCGACACGGGCCGGGGCGGGAGGCGGTTGTCGTGGCTGAGGAGCCGGTGCTGGTTGCCGTCTGTGGGCCGCCGGGGGTGGGCAAGAGCCTCGTTGCGCGGACCGCCGCCGACGCCGTCGGTGGGGTGGTGCTCCGGACCGACATCGTCCGGCAGGACCTCTTCGACGACCCGGGCTACACCGACAGAGAGGTCGAGTGTGTCTACGCGGAGATGTGTGACCGGGCCCGGGAGCGCCTGACCGCAGGTACATCGGTCGTCCTCGACGGGACGCACCGTTCGGTCGCCCTCCGGGAGGCGGTTGCGGGGGTCGGCGAGGCGCTTGAGCGTCCGGCGGTCTTCCTGCGGGTGACCTGCCCGGCGTCGGCGGTCCGCGACCGGATTGCCGCCAGAACCGACGACCCCAGCGAGGCCGAGTTTGAGGACTACCGGGCCATCGCCGCGGAGTTCGAGCCCATAGAACGGGGCCACCACGTCATCGACAACGCCGGGACCGTCGAGCGGACCAGACAGCAGGTCTGTACGGCGCTCGAGGGCTTTTAAGCGGCGACTGGCCGGGCTGCGGTGGCCCCGGTCGGGTCTGACAGGACGCCGCCGGCACCGTTTTGCCCGTGGCTCGCACAGACACGAATATGCGCGAGACGGTTAGCACCGACGAGGCACCGGCGGCGGTTGGGGCGTATAGCCAGGGGACTGTGACCGACGACCTGGTCTTCACCGCGGGACAGATCCCGATGACCCCCGAGGGGGACCTGCTCGATGAGGCAGCGGTCGATGTCCAGACCGAGCAGGCTCTGGAGAACGTCAAAGGGGTGCTCGAGGCGGCGGACTCGGGTCTCGAGGATGCGCTGAAGCTGACGGTCTATCTCGACGATATCGATGACTTCGAGACGATGAACACGACCTACGAGACCTTCTTCGAGGGTGACCCCCCGGCCCGGAGCGCGGTCGCCGTCGCGGACCTCCCGGCAGGCGTCAGGGTGGAGGTCGAGGCCATCGCGGCCCGGTAGCCCGACAGACATGGACGCCAGGCAGAAGGACAGTCTGCTGTGGGGCGCGGTCGGGGGGCTTGCCTTCCTGGTGCTCGTCCAGGGGTACGAACTCCTCGCCGAGCAGGGCGTGGCTTTTCTCGTGAAGACCGGTGTCGCGGTCGTGGTGCTGGCGGTGACGGCGCTTGCAGCCCATACCCTCAGACCGCGGTTCGTGGGGAACGAAAGGACTTAACACGCCCTCCCGCTATCGCCGGATACAGGCCAGGATGGCCGAATCCGGTAAGGCGCACGCCTGGAAAGCGTGTTCCCGTTTGGGATTCTGGGTTCAAACGCCGCGAGACGCTCCGCGTCCCGCGAGGCTCGCAGACGCGTCGCGTCTGCTCACTCCCAGTCCTGGCGACCGCTCCTCGCTACGAGGGAACGAAAGCGATTAATCGGCTTCCCGCGCAAGTTCGCAACGAGCCAGGATGGCCGAATCTGGTAAGGCGCACGCCTGGAAAGCGTGTTCCCGTTTGGGATTCTGGGTTCAAATCCCAGTCCTGGCGCTGAGCGTCCGGCGGTGCCGTAACCACCAGCGTTCCACTCCACCCGCTACCGCGCACACAGCGGCCCAAGAGCCCGTTGGTCAATGACCGACACCGAGCGTCGCCGGGCTTTGTTGCCAGAAAGCAGTGTAGTCCCGATACCCTCCGGTCAGGCCAGTAGCACCGGTCGCACAGGATGGCAGAACCCGGTTCCGCACGGGATGTTTGTGTGTCATCATCTCAGCGGCGCACATGCTGTGACCGGCCGATGGGGGTCTCGGTGTCCAGCGAACGGTACCTCGTGTGTCCGTCTGTCTCGGCGGGTCGGCGGCGGGCCTCCCGGGTCAGTGCGAACCGGCATCGTGAGCCGCGGATAGCGGGTACCAGGAAACAGCCCCGCAGGTGGTCGCTGGGCGTGCTTGGGGCCGCTTCAGTGTGCGCCCGACGGATGGCCCTATCCTCACCGACGAGGAGCGGTCGGTGACTGGTAATACAGAGGCTCAGACTGGCGGTAGAGTGCGGCCACGGCACGGTAGCGGGGAGCCCAGGTGTCGTGGCTCGAGGGCTATCTCAGAACCCGAAGCCGCGCCGGTACTGTGGTGGCCCCTCGAGTTCGTCGGTCGCGTCCAGGTCCTGGGCTGCGTGGAGTGTGAAATAGGGGTCTCGGAGATGTTCGCGACCGACGATAGCCAGGTCGACCCGGTCGTTGGCGACGACCGCCTCGGCCTGCTCGGCGGTCGTGACCCCGCCGACAGTGCCGACCGCGATACCTGACTCGCTCGACTCGCGGATCTGCTCTGCCCACCGGAGCTGGTAGTTCGGGCCGGTGTAGTCGGGGTACGAGTCGGGGACGATCCCGCCGGAGCTCACGTCGATGAGGTCGGCGCCGGCCGTGGCCAACCGGTCGGCCAGTCGCGCGGAGTCCTCGACGGTCCAGGACTCGCGGTCATCGAGGCAGTCGGTGGCGGAGAGACGGACGAAGACCGGCTTCCCGTCGGGCCAAACCTCGCGGACGGCGGCAGTGACCTCCCTGATGAGGCGGCTTCGGCCCTCGAAGTCGCCGCCGTAGTCGTCCTCGCGGCGGTTAGTGACTGGCGAGAGAAACTCGTGGAGCAGGTAGCCGTGAGCGCCGTGGACCTCCGCGACCTCGAAGCCGGCCTCACAGGCCCGCCGGGCCGCCGCCCGGAAGGCGTCGATGACCGACTCGACCCCCGTCTGGTCCAGCCGCTCGGTCTCGGGGGCCGTCCCCTCCTCGTATGGCCAGGGGGTACCGGTCGGTCCAACGGCGTCCCAGCCGCCCGCCTCGGGCGCAAGCGGGTCGTGACCCTCCCAGGGGCGGCTGGTGGAGGCCTTCCGGCCGGCGTGGGCCAGCTGGATTGCCGGAACGCTGCCCTGCTCGCTGATGAACTGTGCGACCGGCGCGAGCGCCTCGGCCTGCTTGTCGGTCCAGATCCCCAGGTCCTCCGGGGAGATGCGGCCACGTGCCTCGACAGCGGTCGCCTCGGCCATCACCACGCCCGCACCGCCGACCGCGCGCGAGCCAAGGTGGACCCGGTGCCACTCCGTTGCCACGCCGTCGCGGCCCTCACAGGAGTACTGGCACATCGGCGACACCATCACACGGTTGGGCAACTCCGTCTCCCGCAACGTCAGAGGCTCGAACAGCGTCGTCATATCCGACCCTCGGACGGGACGGACAAAACACCCGTGAAATGCGACGTCCGAGCCAAGCGCCGGTCTCAGGCGGCGAGCGACGACCGTTATCGGAGGCTCGGGGACTGTGGAGCCGGCTGAGACCAGGACAAGAGCTACCGAGCTCCCCGGCTGTGGCGTGTCGCCGGCGACAGCGTCGAGCTGTCGGGCGTTGACCGAAGCGGTTATATAGAACCGCAGACAAAGCTTCGCTTGATTATGAGTCAACA
>JBLGCN010000033.1:0-11116 GCA_047617405.1 Natronomonas sp. | reverse complement strand
CGGGGTTAGGGTATTCAACGGCGGATGTCTGTTCGCCCGGGCCGTGGGCAGGGCCACGCCACCGGGAGAGGCTGTATACTGTGGCGACTGTTACAGCCGCGATACCTGCGACGTGCTTCCTGTTGAGTTGCATCTACATCTGAGACAGTGTGTAAAAATCTTAAACCGGGGCCACCGTTGCAGACGCAGAAACACTGCCGGGGACGCGACAGGCTGGCAGCGCCAGCGCATCAGGTCGGGAGCAGCCGGTGACGGGACTCGTGTGTGAGTGTCTGAACCGACGGCGATTGTTGTTTAATCGTCAGTGTACTAACAACCGGCTCACAGGGAGTAGCCGAAAGGTGAGAGTGCTGTGCCGGCTACACCTGCTGTGCTTTAGGGACGATTTCTGCCAGGGTTGGGTAACCGGGAGTCCGTGAAAGACGGGGCACGTCTCGCTGCCTCTCGGTCGACACGTTCCTCCGCTACGCCGAGGAGACCGCGAGGAGCGAGCGGGCAGCGATGACCGCGACCGCGGCCGAGGCACCGGCGGACGTGCCGAGTACCCAAGCCCACCGGCGCTCCGCTGTTACGTGATCCTGCGTTCCAGCCCACAGAACGGTCAGCGGTACGACGCCGCACTGTTGACCGGACCGGGACCGGGTTGGGAGCGTGAGGTCACAGCTCACAGCGTGGGTGGACACGACCGCGGTTGCGACAAGCTACCCCTGACCGCAGAGCAATGACCAGGCTGTCGGGAACTACTCCGGTTCCGCGACAGTCATGACAGGGACCGGTGCCGAGCGCACGGTCTCCTCGGCGACGCTGCCAAGCAGGATCCGGTCGGTTCCACGTCGCCCCGTTGTCCCCATTCCAACCGCGTGTATGTCGTTCGACCTGATACAGTCGAGAATCGCCTTGACGGGCGTTCCGTGCTCGATGTGGCGGACGGTATTGGCGACACCACGCGTTTCGGCCTCCGAGACGACAGTGTCGACAGCGTCAGTCGCAGCCTGCTCACGCTCGTTTTCCCGGGCCGTCGACGGGGCATCCAGCCCGGGCGCGAGGTTGTCCACGACAGCCAGGATATGCACGGCCGCATCGAGCGATGCCGCGAACGAAACGACATGTTCGGCAGCGTGGACTGAGGCGGGGCTCCCGTCAGTCGGGATGAGGATACGCTCGTAGGGGAACGCCAGCCTCTCGTCGGGTTGCATGCGGACTGTGAGTACGGGAACCGAGGAGAGCCGGGCAACCTTCTCGGAGACACTTCCGAGGAGATACCGTGAAACCCCCTCGCGGCCGTGGGTCGGCATCACGACCAGGTCCTGGTCGTGTCGCTCGGCGTATTCGGCGATCCCCGGGGCTGGATTGCCCTGGACGACATCGGTGTCGTGTGAGACCCCGAGTGTTTCCAGCGTTTTCGCGGCCTCCGCGACGATGTTTTTACCCTCCTGTACGAGCGCATCGACGGTGTGACCCTCGACGACAGTGACACTGTCGCGCGCCGTGTCGGCGACGTAGAGCACCCGGATCGCCGCGTCTGTCCGGTGAGCGAGTTCGCCGGCGTGGTGGAGTACCTCGGCCGCGCTCTCGCTGCCGTCGAACGGGAGGAGAACATCCTCGTACATGATAGGATGGAAGTGGTGGCGCTCCCCTAATAGTTGTCACCGAGCGTACAGAGTGGTGGCTTCCAACGACAGTGTATCTCACGACCGCGCGTACACGCTCGGGCGCTCCCGTCCCGGGAGAGGGTCTCCACACCAGAACAGCGCCAGCAGCAATACCCAGAGGGCTCGACCGCGGAAACGATAGCGGTCAGTTGGAATCGTCCTCGTCGGGTGGTAACTCCGTTTTGACCGGGTCAGCGGCGTCCCGGTTCACACTCACCCGGACCGTCTGGATACGGGTATCTTCGACCTCCTCGGCCCGCAGTGTCACGTCCCCGTAGTCGAACGCCTCACCCCGCTTGACGAGCCGGCCGGCGAGATTGAAGATGAAGCCGGCGATGGTCTCGAACTCCTCGCCCTCCGGCAGTACGACGTCAAGCGCCTCGTTGACATCCTCGATGTTGACCGACCCGTCCACCGTGATTGTACTGTCGTCGACAAACTCGATGGGGTGTTCCTCGTCACCCGCCAGTATCTCACCGACGATCTCCTCGGTCATGTCCTCCATCGTCACCAGCCCTTCGGTGGCGCCGAACTCGTCGATCACGATGGCCATCTGGAGCCGGTTTTCGCGCATCTCGGAGAGAAGCTCGTCGATGTTTTTCGACTCGGGGACGTGTAGTGTTGGGCTGACCACGTCCGCGACGTCGAGCTGACCGAACTCCTCGTACTCTGAGCCCCGCAACTCGCGGATGTCGAACACGCCGGTCATGTTGTCCAGCGACTCCTCGTACGCCGGCAGACGGGCGTGACCTGACTGGATACACTGTTTGAGCGCCGCCTCGACGGTCGCATCCATGCGGACAGCCACCATATCGAGACGCGGCGTCATCACCTCCTTTGCGGTCGCGTCGGTGAATCGCAGCGTGCGCTGGAGCATCTGGCGTTCCTCCTCGTCGAGGATACCCTCGCGCTCGCCCGTCCTGATCATGTTCCGGATCTCATCACGGGTGACGTACGTCGATTCGATGGACGGACTGCCGCCGGTGACCCTGTTCACGATACCCGTCAGGTAGTAGAAGACGGTGATGAGCGGCCACAGCACCTTCTCGACGATCTTCAACCCTCGGGCGACGCGCCGTGCGTGTAATCCGGTGTGCTCGACGGCATAGGACTTTGGCGCGCTCTCACCGAAGATTAACACGATCGATGTGATGCCGAGCGACGAGACGATAACTGCCGTACCGGCGTCGAAGTAGAGGCCGACGATAGTCGTCGAGATAGAGGACATCGTGATGTTGACCATGTTGTTCCCCACGAGGATTGTCACGAGCAGGCGGTGGGGGTCCTGTTTGAGAGACTTGACCGCCTGCGCGCCGGGCAAGCCCTGCTCAACCATCCCGTCGATCTGGTGGGCCGGCAGGGAGAACAGCGCAATCTCCGACGAGGAGAAGAACCCCGACCCTACGACGAGCAGCAGAATCATACTGACGCCGATGGCGGTGACCCCCGTCTGCCCCAACTCGACACCGACGACCGGCGCAGTGTACTGCAGGAGACCGGTCTCAAAGGCTGCTGTAAGCAGGACCGACAGCATAAGATTGTTTATTAATCGGAGAAAAAAGTAATCGGTGGTGACCGCGCACGGGCTTTGCCGGTGCCGGTTTCGGCACGCGAGGAGCGGCTTGGACCGTACCGGCGGGCGTTCGTCGCGCCAGCCGACCCGAAACGGGCACCGACGGTCACGGGTCACGACGGTTGCACACAGGAGGGAGGCTTGCTCCGGGTCGACCACACGGTCACACGAGACCCCGACAGGTGTGTGACACGGCCAGCGTGCGCCGGGGTCACCGACAGAGACGGTGACCGGGTTATTCCGGCTCACTGCCGCCGGTTGACGAACGCCCGTCAGAGCCGAGGGAGAAACTCGGCGTCCACCGCTTTGCCTGGAGCCAGCCGGTCGTCGTCAGGCAGACGGCGATGAGCGGCGCAGCCGTCATGCCTCCCGGTGTCAGGACATGACTGCCGAGGAGTGCCAGGACGGTTGCGACCCCGGCGGTCGTGTAGACGCGCGTGTAGATGAGACTCTCACCGCGACGCCAGGCAACGGCAAAGAGCGCGCTCCCGCCGCCGAACAGCCCCATGAGCAGCCCGGTGTGGGCCCAGTAGCCGACCTTTGGGGTAAACTCGGCCAGCAGAGAGGAGGTGGCGTCCATCGTCCAGTAGAAGGAGTGCACCGGTGCGGTGATCAACAGCGTGATTGCGAGGCCAACTGTGACGGCAGCGGTGCCGTAGACGGCTCGGTGTGCGGGGATATCGGGCGTGGTGCTGGCGGTGCTTGCAAACAGAAACCAGCCGAGGCCGGCGAGCAGCGCGCCGACCATGCTCAGCGAGAAGAAAAACTGGTCGACGACCGGATTCGTGCTGAGAAACTGCACGGCAAACACCCCGTTCCAGACGCCAACACCCATGACAAAGAGCAGATACGCGAGTCCATTGTCCCGGTGGCGGTAGGCGAGCCCCGTGGACACGTAGATGTAGGTAGTGAGGGCGCCAAAGATCGCCCCCGTGGTGAGCACCATATTGAGCAGGCTTGCGCTTGCCATCCTGCGTGACTATCGGCGTAACCGTCCGTCGGTCTCCTCGGTCTCCTTGTCGGTCCCGCTGAGGAAGGACTCGAGACACGTCAGCTGGGATAACACGGAGGTGAGACACGCCCGTGCGGCTTCCAGGTCGTCGATCCGGTACTCCTTTGTCTGGACGCACTCACGCCGGGCCAGAATCCCCTCCTCCTCGAGGGAGTGGAGGTGTGGATAGACGGTCCCGGGGCTGAACTGGACGCCGAACCGGTGTGTGAACTCCCGGATGATGTCCATCCCGTTTGCCTCCTCACAGCGAAACAGGACCGCGATAATGAGTTCGTCGAGGTACTCGCTGGCGAAGGACCGTTCGAGACGGACCCTGGCAGGCGAGGCGTCGCCGCGGCTGGCTGGCGCCGCACTGTCCGATGGCGCCAACTGTGGCGAGGGGTCGTGCTGCTGTTCGGCCTGGTCGGTGGCTTCATCGAGAAGCGCCTTCATATCGTCGTTCATGATTCGTCACTCTCCGGTACTGAAACTGTCCAGCCACTCGGCTCGTCGGGGTGCCCCGGCGGTCCGGTCTGTCGGTGCTGTCGCATCGTGGCTGCCGGTGCGACCTGCGAGACCGGATGAAAAGCCGACTGATGCCGGAATTGGGTGGGGACTGCACTGGGGGATGCAGAGTGTGGGGGGTTGTGGGGGAAATGTCGACCACATCTGTGCTCCGGCATCACCCGAACCGAGGAGGCATATCCTGTTAGGCGCTCTGGGTGAATGTTCGCGTCGGTGCCGGGACTGGGGGGTGACTATTCACCCCCGTCGTCGAACACCGTGTCGAAGAGGGTTCGTTCGGCGGCCCTGACGTGGCGATAAAACGTCTGCGGTGACACGCCGAGCTGGTCGGCAACATCCTCACCGGTATTGGAACGGGGGGACTCGAAAAAGCCACTGTCGTAGGCGGTCTGGAGCACCTCCTGTTGGCGGGGCGTCAGCTTCGACCGGTACGGCTCCTCGGCCCTGGTGTCGGCGTGGCCCTGCTCGCTCTTCGAGACGAGTTCGGGGTCACCGTACCGCGACCCCAGGTCCTCGAACAGCTCCCGGACGTCGACGGTGTCGGGGACCGAGAGCCGGAACTCCGCGGCCTCGGCGTCGGCGGTGGCGTCGAGCACACGAATCCCGCGGTCGGCGAAGTAGTCGGTGAGTGAGGCACTCGAGACCTGTAACTCGACGATATCCTCGTCGCTCGCCCCGACGGGCGACGCCTCGGAGAGTGTGGCGACCTCCTCGGCGACCTCGGTAACCGTCGCCGGGGCGGCCCCCTCTACGCGGACGCGTTTCAGGATATCGCCGCCGGGCTGAGGGGTAACGGTCTTCAGGGCCAGCGAGCAGTCGGCCTCCGAGGCAATGTGGTAGAGCGGAATACGGTCGTCGGTGAACTGGACCGTCACCTCCGTCATCGTGCCGGAGAGGACCGCGTGCTGGTGGTCCACCGCGTTCATTAGGTTCGCGACCTTCTGGCTGAGGTCCGACAGTGCCAGCCGCGACAGCTCGTCGAAAAAGTCCTCGTGCTCCGCGTAGACGGTGAGTGTCCCATATGAGATATCCTTGTACCGAAGCGGGAGGCTGAGAACCGACCGAAAGCCGTGTGAAAGAGCGGTCTTGCGCCAGGTCTCCTCCTGTAGACCGTCCGCGGCGTTCGGGACGTACACCGGCTTCTCGGTGACCGCGGCTCGCGCTGCGGGCTCGGAGCTGTCACGGAGTGTGCCCGAGACGGCGTCGAGATACCGGTCTGCCTGCGGCCCGCCGGCCCACTCTCTGGGGACCAGTGACTGGTCCTCCGAGTCGAACCCGCTGACCCTGACCATCGCAATCCCGTCTGACGTGGACAGATGGTCGCAGACGCCGCGCTCGATATCCGTCCGGGTGTCGGCCTGCGCGACCGTCTGCCCGATCTCACGGACTGTCGCGTTGAGCTGGCGCAACTCCCCGAGTTGGCGGTTCTGTGCCTCGAGCTCCGCCGTCCGTGCCTGTAGCTTGCTCCCTCGTTCGACACGGTCGAGCGCCGTCTCGGCCGTCGCTGTCAGCGTCTCCACCAGCTCCACGTCCCCGTCGGTCACCGCCGAATCCGTCTCGCCGAAGAGACAGACGGCGTGGTCGTTGAGCGGGACGACAAACGCCCCCGTGACCGGGAGTGACGGTGCGGTGCCCGTCGCGCTGACCGTCCTCGGCTCCTCGTCGAGAAACGTTTCCCCGACGATACTGTCGTCCCCGAGAGCCACCGGGTCGAGGGCCGACCTGTCGACGGTATTGCTGCTGACCGCAGCAGGGCGCAATACCCCCTCGGAGGGGTCGAACAGGTAGACAACGACAACGGGCATCGAGAGGATGTCGGTCGCGGCCTCGACAATACTCTCGGCGACCGCCGCCTTCGACTCGGCGGCGAGAAGGTCCCGTGCGGAGCCGTGAAGCGCCGTCAGCGTCCGTTCGTACTGTTCGCGGTCGGTCACGTCACGGATGACGAGCAGGTGTCGGCCCGGCAGGATATCCGGCGTCGCCGCGAGCTCGGCGATACAGTCGGCGCCCGTCGCGGTACGCAGCGGGACAGTTGCCCGTTCGGGGTGTGTCCCGTGTGGGTCCTGCCACGGCCACGTGCGCTCCTGTGCGTCCGGGACGAAGTCGACGAACGACCGGCCCAGGAGCTCCTCGCGTGGCGTCTCGAATAGCTCGCAGGCCGCCGGGTTCGCGTCGACGTGTGTGCCGGTGTCGTCGGTGACGACCATCGCGTCGAAGGCCCTCTCGAACAGTGAGCGAAACCGCTGCTCGCTCGCGCGCATCGCCCGTTCGGCACGGTACCCCTCGACGGCGTTCGAGACCCGGTGGGCCAGCTTCTCGTAGTGGTCGGTGTCGGACTGCTTTCTGAAGTAGTCGGTGACACCGGCCGAGACTGCCTCGGCGGCGGTCTCCTCGTCACTGTTGCCCGTGAGCATCAGAAACGGCAGGTCGGGGTGGCGCTCGCGCACCAACCCGAGAAAGTCCAGCCCGTCGACCCCGGGCATGGCGTAGTCCGAAACGACACAGTCGACCGAGCCGTCCGCGAGCCGGGCCAACGCCTCCTCGGGGTCCGTCTCGGCGACGACTGTGTCGACCTCGTCGCTCAGTTCGAGATACTCGGCGACCATGTCGGCGTAGCCGGGTTCGTCGTCGACTAAAAGCACACGAACCGGGCGGTCGCCTGCGGTCGGACGCCGGGACGACGCCGAACCACCCTGTGCCTGCTGGAGGGGGGGCTGCGCTCCCGTGCCCCCGGCCGCCCGGTGTCCGGTTGACCTGTTGCCCCGGTCGGGCGGCTCGTAGCGGGTGTTGTGAGTGACGGTCCCGTCGTCGAGCAAAAGCGGGTGGGTATCGATGACATCGGAGATGGCCTCCGGCGGGAATCTGTTGCGGTTGTACTGACAGAGTGCAATACAGTCCTCACCGGCCATGGCGGGGTTGAGAAGCGCCTCGTACTCCGCGAGGGCGTCGAGACCGGTCCCGCTGTCGAGTGCCCACGTCATCTCGACGGCGGTCCGCAGTTTCTCGAACCCCTGACCCCGGGCTCGCTCGCGTGCTTCTGCCCAGAAGTCGACCGTCGCTGCCCGGTCGAACTCACCAGTCCTGAGCTGCACCTCCTCCGGCGTGCGAACCGCGAGCGCACCGGAGCCCCTGGCCGCTGCGACATCGACACCGCTGTCCCTGAGGGCGACACGCACGGCCTCGGCGGTGTTGTCGTGGACCACGTACAGACACCGCTCGTTCTGTTGTAGCCCCTGGCGGAGAAACGAGGCGACGGTCTCGAGTTGCTCGTCGCTGTCCTCGTAGACCGAGGCGAGGTGGGCGGTACGCCCGTCCAGTCCCGCCCCACCGGTCGGCCGGTCGTGCCCGAAGGAGACGCCGCTGGAGTCACTCATGCCTGGCGACCATACCCGCCGTGGCAGGTGGCTCGTCTCCCACGCGGTCCCGCGCGAGCGCCGGGACGTCCGGTGGCGGAGGCTGACAGCCCGACGGCCGCGACAGGAGACGACCTGTCACCCGGGGGCGGACACACACTCGAGGCGCTGGTACCGGTCACGATGGGTGTCGGGCGTTGGTCTGCCGGGGGGGCGCGGCTGCCGGTCCCGGGTGGAGCGTGTCTGTTCACACAGAGAGACTCGGCTCACGCCGATAAAGTAGCTGTGGCGCGTTTCGAGGGTTGAAAACGAAGGGCCCGGCCACGTGGATGCTGTGCCGTGGGTGTACCGCGGGCGGTGGGGGCCGGCCGACGGAGGCCCTGCGCGCCGCCGATGTGTCACCGACCGGGGCTGCTCATACTACCGGCTACACGTCCGGTGAGACTCTCGCCATCCCGGGGCGGCGAGTATCCTCAGACGGGACAGCCGGCAGTCTCAGAGCGCCTTGCCCTGCAGTTCACTCCGCTTGAACCGCTGCTGGAGCGAGTACTCCTCGATCGTCCCGGTCCTCGAGAGGTGAAGCTCGTACCGGCCGATGATGTCCTGTGTATCGGGGACCGCACTGCGTTCGACGACCTCGAACAGCGCACGCCAGCCGCCACCCTCGGCGCGTTCGACCGACGTGATCCCGTCGAAGGGCTGCCCGAGGAGCGACTCGGCGACGTCGGACACCCGCTCGCGGACGTCGAGGACATCCAGCTCCTCGTCTCTGTCCTCGTTCTCGCCGTCGTCCTCGGGCGGGTCGGCTGTCGCGTCGTCTGGCTCGTCCTGTTGCTCCGACTCGAGTGACTGCTGGTCGGTCATACGCCGTCACCGTCCATGTCGTCGATGGCTGTCGCCACACAGTCCCGTGCGGCATCGAGTTCCGCTCGGCCGGAGACCTTCGACGAGAGGACGTCGGTCATCACCTCGAGGAAGAAGGCGTCGTCCCGTTCGTCCTCGGGGGCGGTCAGGAGCCCCTCGGCGGCGATGATGGCCCCACGGGTGCCGAGATTCCAGTCGAACTCGTCACGGACGGTGCGCAACACGTCGACACACCCCCGGACGAGCGGGCCGGACGCCTCCGGGACGTGGGAGTGGACGATCTCCACCTCCGTCTCGAAGCTGTAGTAGTCCATGTAGACGCCGACGAGACGGTCGAGCAGTGCGTCCTGTGGCTCGTGAACGCCCGCGTACTCGACGTCGTTCGAGGTGAGGATAGCCCGAAACTCCGGGTGGACCTCGACGATCCGGTCGTCGCCGCGCTGGCCGGGGAGTTCGAGAATCCCCTCCTCGAAGACCGACAGAAGCGCGTTGTTCGCGGCGGGTTTCGTCCGCGAGAACTCGTTGTAAACGAGGGTTGCGCCCTCCCGGACGGCGACGGTGAGCGGATTGTCGACCCAGCGGTCCCGGACGATGTCGGTGCTCTTGGTGACGTTGTGGATGTACTTGTCACGAACCGAGACCCGTTCCTGTTCGCTGTAGTCACCGACGAGGTCCTTTGTCTCGAGGTCGGCGTCACCGTTGATCCAGACGACCGGCCGGTCCCGCTCGGCCGCGACCCGCATCGCGAGCGCGGTCTTCCCACAGCCGGTCGGTCCGACGAGGTGTACCGGTCGGTCGACCGAGACCCAGCGCTCGACGCGCCGGGTGACCGACTCCGTCTCGGGGGAGTCGACAAACGAGTCGAGGAGGTCACTGACGTCACGCAGCCCCGCGGACTGCCCGGCGGTGCCCGTCTGTGCCGACTGGCGCTGCGTCGAGGAGCTTCCGCCTCCGTTCCGTCGACGCTTTTCTGTCCGGCTGTCGCGGATCTGCGAGCCACGCACCTTTCGCTCGTGACCGTCTCGCTGCGCCATTACTCCTCACCCGGGAACAGCGCCACGTCGGGCCCGTGTTCTTCCTTGTACTCCTCCATGGAGAGTTCGTGCGTCTGGAGGTGTGACTCGGTGATGGCCTGGTAGTACTCCCCACAGGTCAGACACTTGACCATGTCCTCGGGCGCGCCCTCCCCGTCCTGTGACTCGGCGTCCTCGCTCGTCAGCTGGTCGTTGATCGTCGGCAACTCACTGTCACCGACGGGGATATCGACGCCGTCGTCGGCCTGCTCGGTCTCGTCGGCGGCATCGGCCGGGTCGTGGCTGTCTGTGGTGGACGACTCGGACACGGACTCGTCGTCGGTGACCGACTCAGGTGTGGTGGCAGTGGCGGCCTGCGCTGACCCCTCCTCGTACCCGTAGAACTCGACGACGGCCCGGGAGAACTCGTCACTCGCCTGCTCGTAGGCCGCCCGGACCTCCTCGACCGTCTCGAGAAACGCCTCGACGTCCTGCTGTTTCTCCTGTACGTCCTGTTCGAACGCCCTGGCGAACCCCTCGAAGTCCCCCAGCGCCTCCGCGAAGGCGGCGCGTGTCGCGGCGACCTCCTCCCGGAACTCATCAACCCGCTGTTGTTTCGCGTCGACGTCGTCCTCGAAGTCCTCCGCGTAGGCCTCGAACTCGACGAGCATGGTTTCGAAGGCGTCGCGGGTGGCCTCGATCTCCTCGCGAAAGGCGGCCGCCGCGTCCTGCTTTGTGGCGACATCGGACTCGAACTCCGCGGCGTACGCGTCAAAGGCAGCCAGTGCCTGCTCGAATGTCGACTCCATGTCCGACATCTCCTCGCGGAACGTCACCGCGAGCTGTTGTTTGTCCCTGACGTCGCTCCAGAACTGCTCGGTGTACTGGTTAACGTCTTCCCGCGCGAGCGCGAACTCGGCGCGCATCTCGGCGAATCCGTCCTGTTTCTCTTTTACTGTCATGTTCCTGGTTGTATGGTGTACGTTCGAAAACGGGACTGCGTGACGGGAGCGCGCCGGCGCGTTAGGGCGTCGGTGCGTCCGCCGGTGCTTCGGCCGCGGTGGCGGTCATTTCAGCTTGCTCGATTTTTGCGATCTCCTCGGCGTAGTGGAGGAAGGTGTCGACCGAGGAGGCAACGACGCGGG
>JBLGCN010000032.1:0-11297 GCA_047617405.1 Natronomonas sp. | reverse complement strand
GATCGGCCGTCTGTGTGCCCGACGGCGGGTTGTCCCACTGCCGGGGGTCGAAGTCCTCGAACGTCCGCCGGACGTCGTCCCAGTCGTGACTGCCGAGGACGGTCCTGATGACGGGGATCTCCTTCGGGTTGACGTTGCTCACCGAGAAGTCCTCGTCGCGGTTGTACCACGCGTGACGGTTCAGGGCGGTGATGACCTTCTCGGTCCGGAACCCCCTGACCGGGTCCGAGGGCTCGTTCCCCGCGTAGTCCTCGTCGGAGAACCGGCCGAGGTGTTCCACCTCGAAGATCTTCATCTTTAGTGGGTCGGGGTCGACGTACTCACCGCGGTCGTTCTCGATCTGCTCGTCCTCGGCCCACGCGTAGACCTGTTCGACGTACTCCTCGACGGTCTCCTCGTCGACCCGCTTTTCGCGCATCATCGCGTCCAGAACGTCGTCCTCCTGACGGCTGAAGATGTAGTTTTTGACCGGAACCACCCGCTCCTCGAACTCCGCGGCCTCCGTGTTCGAGAACACCGGCGCGGCCGCCAGGTCGTCGGCCATCGTGTTCAGGACGTCCCGGGGCATGATCACCCGCTCGACGGCGAGTTCCTCGTGGAACCGGTCGGACTCCCTGTTGAGGAGGTCGGCGATGACGTCCCGGGTGAATGTGACGGGGATCCCGCCCTCGCCGTCGTTTCCGCCGTCGCCGAAGTCGAAGTCGTCGATATCGACGCGCTCGTCACCCTCCTGGAGGTAGCCGCGGTCGAACAACAGCGCCTTGTCCACCAGGTCCAGCCCGCCCGGAATGTCACCGGCGTCCAGTCGAGTGACGACACTGTACAGCGCCGCCGCCTCGACCGCGTGCGGGGCGAGTTCCCGCTCGGTTACGACATTGTCGTCGTCACGGACGTCGACCCGCAGCGGCTCGCGGATCCACGTCTCGAGTTCGTCCCACGAGTCCGCCTTCCAGACCGGCATCTCGTTTGTCAGCTCCCGCCGGAGCAGTTCGGCCTCGAGCGAGAGATTCGTCAGGTAGCGAAACTCCCACTTGTCGAGCCGGCGTTTCAGCGCCTTCAGCGGGTCCTGTCCCTCCCGGTCGGCGTGTTGGTTGAGCGTCGCCTCGAGGTCCGGATTCGAGATGATCATCATCTGCGTGTCGACGTCCATCCCGATCCCTTTGTCGAGTTTGACGTGTCCCTCGTCGGGGACGTTCAGGAGCTTCTGTAACAGGTCGGCGTGCTGGGCGGCGTCCTCGACGATGGTGAGGAGGCCGTTCCCCTGTGAGAGCACACCGTCGTACGAGAACGCCTGTGGGTTCTTCCGGCCACGCGAGCCCAGCTCCCTGAGCATTCCGCTCATCCACGACCCGACGAGCCGCTCCTTTGGCGGACCCTCGTCCTCGCTGTGGAGCACCCCAATGCCTCGGCCGATGTCGACGACGAAGTTCTTTACACGGAGGTGTTTCGGGTCCGTCACCGCCGAGAACAGGTCCTCGACACCCTGCCGGCGGTACTGCTCCTCGAGGTGTTCGTAGGCCTCCCGAGAGAACGGGTCGAGGTCCGTCTCGAGTCGCACCGGGATGTGGTCCCCGGAGGTGGTGTTGAGTTCGGCGAGGGCCTCCTCCCGAACCTCCGGGGGAAACACCGACAGCGGGTGTGACTGGACCGGACTCTCGTACCAGTCGTCCTCGTCGGGTGCCGCCCCGTCCCCGCCGTAGGTGAGCCCGGGCGAGTCACCGGCACCGGCGACGTTCCACTCGACGGTGTACCGTCGGCCCTGTTCGGTCTTCGAGTACTCGCGGAGCCCGTTGATCAGACACCGCTTGAGCTCCGACTTTCCGGTGGCCGTGGGGCCGTCGACCCAGATGATCTTCTCCTCCTTGCCACGGCCTGCGGCGATCGACCGGAGGTCGTCGACCAGCCCGTTCAGCACGTCCGTGTTGCCGAGGATGGCGTGTTCGCCGTCGTTGTGTGGGTCGTCGAAGAAGCGATACCGGGTCTTCTCCTCGCCCTCCTCGATGACGGTCCGGGTGCCGGCGTCCTCGATCGCCTCCAGCAGGTACTTCGAGGCGTGGGCGGCCAACTCCGGCTGCTCGAACAGCGTGTCGACGTACTCGCCGATGCTCATCGGCTCCTCGTAGGTGTCCTCGAGCGCGCGGTCGGCCGCCTGGATGAAATCGTCGGTCATCGGCCCGCTACGCTTCCATCTCGCTCTTTGCGACCTCGGCGCCCGCGAACTCGAGCACCTCCTTTGCACCGCCCTCGGAGTACCCCTGTTCGATGAGGGCGTCGATCCACTGGCTGCGCTCCTCGTCGTCCATGTCGCCACTCGAGACGAGCGCCGAGAAGTTGATATTGTGTTTCTTGTCCTCCCAGAGCTTGCGCTCGAGCGCGCGACGCAGGCGGTCGTTGTCCTGTGGGTCGAACGACACCCCCTCCCGGGCCCGGCGGGAAACCCAGTTGGCGACCTCCTGGCGGAAGTCGTCCTTGCGGTCCTCGGGCAGGTCGAGTTTCTCCTCGACCGAGCGGAGGAACTGCTCGTCGGGCTCCTGCTCTCGGCCGGTGATGTCATCCTCGACGGTGTCGTCGTCGATGTAGGCCATCACGTGGTCCATGTACTTCTCGCCCTGGCGCTGGATCTCGTCGATGTCGTAGGCCAGGGCGTGGCGGACGTCCTCGATGGCCCGCTCCTTGTACTCCTCGCGGACGTGTTCGAGATACCGGTAGTAGGTGTCGAACATCTCCGCCGAGATGGAGCCGTGGTTCTCGAGGTTGCCCTCGAGATGGTTGAACGTCGTCAGCGGCGAGAGGAACTCGCGGTCACGGTGCATCGACTCCATGATCGCCTCGGCGATCTCGTCGCCGATGAACCGGGCGGAGACCCCGTCCATCCCTTCACCGATGTCGGCCTTCCCCTCGGCCTCCTCCCGGAGCTTTTTGACGTCGAGGTCGTCGGTCTCGTCGATCTCGCCGTTGTAGGCTTTTGCCTTCTGGACGAGGTCGATACTCGACTCGTCGGGCTCCTCGATCCGGGTGAGCACGCCGAACAGGCCGGCCATCTCCAGGGTGTGTGGCTCGATAGAGATGTCGGGCAGGTCGGCGTTCCGGAGCATCTTCCAGTAGATGTCGGCCTCCTCCTCGTACTCCAGGACGTACGGGAAGTCGATCCGCTTTGTCCGGTCGTTGAACGCCTCCATCTTCTCGTCGCCTTTTTTATCCCGGTACTCGGGCATGTTCGTCCGGCCGACGATCACCTGGTCGATGTCGATCCGTGGGTTGCTCTTTGGCTTGATCGTCTTCTCCTGGGAGGCGTGCAGGAAGTCATAGAGGAACTCCCGCTGGAGCTTCAACAGCTCCTCGCCGGAGAAGATCCCGCGGTTGGCGTTACAGAAGGCACCCGCGTAGTCGAACGCACGCGGGTCCGACTCGCCGTAGATGGCGATCTTCGAGTAGTTGACGTCCCCGGTGAGCTCGGTTTCGTCCTGATTTTTCTTGTCCTTCGGCTCGAAGGTCTCGACCGCCTGCCGTTTGTTCTCGTTTGCCAGCAGCCTGACGACCTCGACGTGGTCCTCCAGGACGGCCTGGAGGTCGTCGTCGTAGTAGGCAAGCAGCCTGTCGAGGTAAAACTCGCTTGCGGGGTCGAGTGACTGCTCGTTGTGAACCGTGTACGGGGCGTCGAGTGACTCGTTGACGTCGGCCAGGATACGCTCGCGCTGCTCCTGGGGCAGGAGCACGAGCGGGTCCTGGTTCATCGGCGACCGGACCACGTCGTCCGCGGGGTCTTGGTCGGGGATGATGTCACAGAGGTTCGTCCACCGGAAGGTGTACATCCGGCCCTCGTCCCGGCGGGTGTAGTCCTCGAAGTAGGCCCGGACCTGCGAGTCGAAGTCGGATTTGCCCGAGCCAACCGGCCCCAAAAGCAGAAGAATACGCCGTTCCGGGCCGAGCCCGCGGGCGCCGGATTTGACCTTGTTGACGAACTCGTGGATTGCCTCGTGGATCTCACGGCCGTAAAAGGTGTTTTCCCCGTCGTGGAGTGGGTCCTCGGCAGCCAGCTTGTACTCCACGATCCCTCGGTCCTCGTCGTACTCGGTGTCGTAGAAGTCGAACATGTCGGCGACCCGCTGGTGGGCCGACCGGGTGACTTTCGGGTCCGAGATGACCTCCGAGAGATACCAGTCGAACGAGTGTGTCGTACGGAGGTCCTCCGGGATGGTGTCGCGGTACTCCTTGCTCAGAGTCTCGAGCGTATATTCGGTTGTCATGCTTTGTAGTCGTGGCTGGTAGCCACCCCACAGTAGAAGGGGTTGGTGAGAGAGCGGCGGCTCCGGGCGACCACGCGGCTCCCCTGTGTTGACGCCAGCCGTGTCATGTGTGTCCATACCAGGGTACGCTAGCCCCGGGCCGGTCGCGAGCGGTGGAGCGGCCAGCGGGACGGTACCGGTACTGTTTATTACAAGGGTACGTTGGGAACATAAGTCTTCTTCCGATGGCGGTCCCACCGCGCCGAAGCGACCGGCGCGGGAGACACAGACCCGGGGACGGCGACGGCAAGGTCTACTACAGGGGTTCCGCGGGAGTAGCCGTTTCGCCCACAGTTATTACTCCCGGCTTTTCAACCAGGCCACTCATCTAGTGTCGGTCACAACGTCCGGCATGGCACTCGAGGACGTTCCGGTGGAGTGGGTCGTCTGGCACGAGGAGCCGACAAAGCTCGTACTCGCGTACCGCCCGGACATCTTCGACTCGGACGCCTACCCTCCCCCCTGTCTGCCGACGGTCTACGCGACAAAGGGCAAACGCGACCGCCGGCCCGGCCGGAACGTCCCCGACCCCGACGACCCCTGGTACGTCACCCTCTACCTCGAACCGGAGGTGGCCCGCGACACCGACGCCTACGACTCACGCGAGGCGGCCGCGGCCGGGGTTCGCGAACTCGCACAGGCTTTCCACGCCGGGGCGATTGACTATCGCGCCCTCTACCAGGTCCCCCGCGACGCCTATCTCGACCGGCTGGACGAGCTCACCGGCGGTCACGTGACCACGGGGGACGACAGCTGAGAAGCTGCCTGGCCCAGGGGATTGAAGCCGGCCGGTCACGGAGGGGAGGTATGGCGATGCTGACGCTGATCGGGACCCGACTGGCCCAGGAGGGCGAGGAGTTCGTCTACCGCGGCGAGGCGCCGGGCTGTGAGGGCTGTCCCTACCGTGACCAGTGTCTCAACCTCGTCGAGGGGCGGAGGTACCGTGTCGAGAGTATCCGCGAGAACGCCAGCACGCTCGAGTGTGCCGTCCACGACACCGGTGTGACTGCCGTCGAGGTCGAACCTGCCCCGGTCCAGGCAAACGTCGCCTCGAACGCCGCATACGCCGGTAGCAAGGCGAGCCTGGAGGGGCCCTGCCCACACACCGAGTGCCCGAGTCACGAGTTCTGCGAGCCCGCCGGCGCCGCGTTCGACCGGGAGTACCGGATCGACGAGGTGCACGGCGACCCCCCACACGACTACTGTATGCTCGACCGGGACCTGACGCTGGTGGAGTTTGCCCCGCCTGAGGAGTAGTCACGCCGGCCTCGCCCCGCTCCACCGCCGACACACCGGGGTTACCCCTGGACCGCGACCCCGGTCCCGCCGGATACGTCTCGATGGTCCGGTTGTTCCCGGTGATAACCCACCCCAGTGCCGCCTGGTAGGGCGTGACCGTGTACGGTTCGTCTGGCCCCTGTGACCGCTGGGGCGTCGGGATGTACGCCCGGACGCTGTCGGCACCCGCGACCGTGTGGACCTCGAGGTGGAGTGTCCGTCGTAGACGGTGTGACTGGAGCTTTAGCTCCCGGCCCGGAGGTGCGCGTCCAGGGGAGCCCGGACGTTCGGGCCCACCTGGTTTTTCTGCCGGATACGCGGTACTGCGTCCACCTGGAGGGCCCAGGTCCCTCGGCCTGTGAGCGGGGTCCGCCCGTCGTGGCCCGGCCCCTCGGTGCGCTTCTGGCCGCCCTGTAGCGACACCAGCTATCGTTTCGCCGGCGCGGGTCGGGACAGGTACACCGGGCACGGGGCCGCGTCATATTTTGGGTTGTCACCGGCGGTCCCGGCGGACTCAGGGCAGGGTCCCGACGCGGTCGGCCGCGTACCCGTAGACGTGTTCGTACCCTTCCGGGGACAGCAGGACGGGGTAGAACCCCTCCTCGGCGACCACCTCGGCGCCGTCAGCGGCGGCAAAGGCTGTCCCTGCCGGTACCTCGGTGAAGTTGTCGGCGTAGACCTCGTACTCGCTCGCGGCCCCCTTCGGGATCGGGTCCCGCAGCCGGAACACCGGCAGACCGTCGGGCGGCGGCCGTTCGGCCTCCGGAAGCACCCCCACAGCACCCAGGAAGGCGCGCGCGACACGGGTGGCGTTCGCCGCCGCCGTCTCCGAGCCCTGGTAGCCACACTCGACCTCGATGGTCCGTGGGACCGCCTCGAACAGCCGCCCGTCGGTCTCGGTGCCGGCGTCGACGACGGCATCCACGCCCAGTCGCGGGCAGATGTGTCGGGCGTAGTCGGTGACCTCGTCAACGATCGCGAATGGGTTGCCGTAGGACTGTGTCGAGTGCAGACAGAGGGTCGTACACTCGCCTAACCGCTCGCCGATCTCGGCCGCCAGCCGGGACTCGTGGGTGTCCCCGTCGGGGTCACCGGGGAACGTGCGGTTCAGGTCCTCCTCGAGGTACCGCTCGCCGGCCGCCAGCGCCTCCTCGTTTGCAACCGCCAGGGCCACCGGCTGCTCGACGTCGGGGCTCTCCGCCAGCAGGTCCTCGACGGCCCGCATCCCGCAGGGCTCGTCGCCGTGAATGCTCCCAATAACGGCGTACTCGGGCTCCCCGGTACCGAGCTGTTCGACGCGCATCTTCGGGACATTCAGGCTGTAGCAGTATGAGTCGGACGGTTCGTGGCCGGCGTTGCCGTGCCAGCAGGCACAGCCTGAGCCGTTCGCTGTCGGCTATCCTCGGGTAACTGTTCCCGCTCACTCCCTCCCGGGGTCGAGTTGGAGCTGACAGTTGTTCTCCAGAAAACCCACACCGGAGACCGCCCCGTCGCGGCGCTGGGTTGTCGTTGCCCGGTTCAGTACTGCCCGCTGGTCGCGGTCTCTGTTGACCCAGTCCAGCGGTGTCGTAACGGCCGGGTCGACCTCTATTGTCGTGGTCCCCTCGTTCCAGGTCAACTCCATCGTGATATCGGGGACGCTCTCCCCATTCATCCAGGCCCGGGTCGTCTCGGGGCCGAAGGCGGGTGTCTCGCTGACTGTGGCGTCTGTGAGTGCGTGCCGGGTCTCCCCGTCGAACCAGAAGCCGTTGATCATCCGCCCGTCGGGGTGGTCTGTGAGCCAGAACGTGTTGTGGTTGTACGCGGTCCCGTCCTCGAAGGCCCCCGAGACCCAGAGCCACTCGGCGTCACCGGCCCACCTGCGGCGTCCCCACGAGTGGTCACGCTCGCCGACGCCCGAGAACGGGGTCCTGCGGCCATCGATAGTTGCGGTGCCGTCAACCCGCGTCGCGACCTCGTACCGGTCGAACTGTTCCCGGTCGGGGAACGTCTCCCCGTCGGAGTAATAAAACGGGTCGTGACGACTCTCGACGGTAAACCCGGCAGACAGGGTCGACTCGTCGCCCCGCCCGGCGAGGACAGCACCGGGGTCGTCGGCAGGTGTCTCCGTCACCGTCCCCTCGAAGGTGACACGCCACTCCTGCCCGGGGTCAAGGGGCTCCATCGCGAGCGTCCACTCGTCGTCCCGGACCACGAGCCCGTGCATCCTCTCGGGTGGGATGGTTTCGTCACGGACCCAGTAGACAGTGTCCTCCGTAATCAGGTAGAAGAAGACGTTCGCTTGGCTCCGGTTGGGGTAGAGCCCGACCCGGCCGTGTAACGCAATGTTACCGTCCTCGTCGGTGGCGTCGAAGTAGTGGCTCTCGCTCCAGTACCTCTCCTCGCCCGGCGTGTGAAAGAACTCATCGACCTGGCGCATACTGAGTCCAACGACTGGATGCGTTGATATGAATTGTGACTCTTGGTTTCACATGTCACGACAAAGTGTGTCACGGATACGGGCGTGACCACACCGTGCTCAACGCTTTTTACCCAACCGGCATGGTTTGCGCGACACAGATAAAAATCCGCCGCCGGACGCCGCGGACAGCGGCCGCCCGGACGGTCTGGGCAACGACACACGCCTGAGGTCTCGGATACCCCGAGCCGGCAAAAGTTCTATTATGCCTTACCGTGTGGAACGTTGACACACTTGGTGAACTAACAGTGTCAGTAAGCGACTCACCGTCTCCGATGACAGAGGCTGATAGACGCGCTCTGGGGGAGTTCCTCGAAACACGGTTCGGAGCGACAGAGCGGTTCCGCCTGGCCTCACAGGAGGCCGGGAGCGGAAGCTCGAACCGGACGTTCTTTGTTCGGTGGGGGGACAAAGAACTCGTACTGAGGGGCGCACCGGCCCACGACCGTGTCCCGCACCTGCTCCACGACGTGCTCGCGGAGTACGACATCCTATCGGCACTATCGAGGACGAAAATTCCGACACCTGACCCGGTTGCGGTCTGTGCGGACGACGCTGTGCTCGGGACGCCGTTCTACCTGATGACGCAGGTGACGGGTGACGCGATGAGCAGCCTGGACGACGGCGACCTGTCACGACTCACTACCCCGGAACACCGTCGCCGCATGGGTGAGGAAGCCATCGATACGCTGGCATCGCTGCACACGCTCGACCGTGGGTCATTTGACGTCCGGGAGGTCCCGGAGGGGCCAATCGAAGAGGCCGTCGAGGCCCACACGGCGGCCCTACAGGAAGCGTCCGAGACGACCGGGCGGGAGCTCACCCGCGCGCTCGAAGTCGCAGACTGGCTGCGCGACCACGTTCCCGAACCGCCCGAGCGAAGACTCGTTCACGGTGACTACAAGCTCGACAATCTGTTGTTTGCCCCCGGGACACCTCCGCGGATTGCGGCGGTCCTCGACTGGGAGATGGCGGGGGTTGGTAACCCGCTCGCCGACCTTGGCTGGTTTGTCGGGCTCTGGACCGAGGAACGGGACCCCGACCCGGTCACCCCCGAGTTCGAGGCTCGCTACGGGGACCACGAGGCATACGACATCGTGGTTGAGGGAACCCCGGCAACGGCAAAATCGGGTGCGCCCTCGCGCGCCAAGCTCGTCGGCAGATACGAGCGCCAGACTGGGCTCGTGTTCCGCCACGACCGGTTCTACCGGGCGCTCGGGGTCTACAAGCTCGTCGTCATCTGCGAGAAGTTCCACGCGGCATACCTCACCCGCCCCGAGGACGCGAAAGCCACGTACCCGGTCATGGAGGTGTTGGCGCCGCTTCTTGCGGAGCGTGCGGCGCTGATCGTCGAGGGTAGACTCACACTTTGACAACGGGTGGTGGCTCCGGTCCTACAGGACTCTACGGCACCGCGGCAGCCGAGGCCTCCACTCCGCCGCTCGGTGAGCCCGAGTTGTTCGGACAGCCCCTGCGCGTGCAACACGGACACCCCCCGCCGGGCCCGCCGTCACCGCTACCACGACCACGACGAGGAGCGGTCAGGCGTTGGGGCGCCCACGCAGGCGACGCACAGCCGGGTGGACGCGCCACAGGATGCCGACAGCTAGTCGACGAGCCCCTCGCGCGCTCTGAGGTCTCTGCGTCGGACCTTCTCGGTACTCGTGCGCGGGAGGTCGTCGAGATACTCGATCTCGCGGGGGTACTCGTAGTCGGCCAGCCGGTCCCGGACGTAGGTCCGGAGCCGGTCCCGGAGGTCGCCAGGTTCGTGCCCGTCGGCGGTGACGACAAACGCCTTTGGGACCTGCCCGCGCTCGTCGTGTGGGACGCCGATCACGCCGGCATCGGCGACCGCGTCGTGCCCGGCCAGTGTCTCCTCGACCTCCTCGGGGCCGATCTTGTACCCCGAGGAGATGATCACGTCGTCGGTCCGCCCGACGAACTCGAAGTAGCCGTCCTCGTCGACCGTCCCCAGGTCCTCGGTGAGTAGCCACCCGTTCTGGACCTTCCGGTCGGTCTTCTCCGGCCGGCCCCAGTACTCCGTGAAACAGACCGGGTCGTCCTCGTAGCGGACGGCAATCTCCCCGACCTCCCCCGGTTCGAGCCGCTCGTGGGTTCGTTCGTCGACAATAGCGACCTCGTGGCCCGGCGCCGCAGGCCCCATCGTCCCATCCTTGTGCTCGACGAGCGCGGACCGCTCGGACACGAGCAGGTTCGCCTCCGTCTGGCCGTAGGCCTCCTCGACGGTGTCGACCCCGAACGTCTCGGCGGCCCACTCCCGAATCCCCTTCCCGACCGACTCGCCGCCGGAGCCGATATGCCGTAGCTCGGTGAACTCCTGGTCGGGGTCCTCGGCCTGCATCATCATCCGGAGCGCCGTCGGCGGCCCGGAGAAGTAGGTGACCCCGTATTTCTCGATGACCCGGAACGCCTCCTGGGGGTCGAACTGTCCGCCGGCGTAGGCGACAACGGGCTGCCCGTAGTAGAGTGTCGGCATCACCGCCGAAAACAGCGAGCCGATCCAGGACCACTCCACAGGTGTCCACGTGACCCGGCCCTCGGTCCGCCCGGTCTCGAGAAAGCCCGCGGCGGTGACCGGGAGGTGGCCGAGCAGAAACCGGTGGGCGTGACGAACGCCCTTCGGCGACCCCGTCGTCCCCGAGGTGTAGATGATGATCGCGTCGTCCTCGGCGGCCGTGTCGACAGTGTCGAACTCGCGGGAGGCGCCGTCGGTGGCTTCGCCGAGGTCCACCTCGTCGCTCCGGTGGTCGACGTCGCCGAGTGTGAGCACGGTCTCCAGGGCCGGCAGGTCGGCCTCCCGGAGCGCGTCGAGGTTGGCGCTCTCGACGACACAGGCCACGGCGTCACAGTCCCCCAGGCGGTGCTCGATGGCCTCGGGACCGAACAGCAGTGACAGGGGCACCGACACCGCCCCCAGCTTCCAGCAGGCGGTGTGTGCCACCAGCGCCTCCGGGCGCTGGTTGAGATTCACCCCGACCCGGTCGCCGCGTTCGACGCCCGCCCCGGCGAGATAGTTCGCCAGCCTGTTGGCCTCCTTCTGGAGCCGCCAGAAGGTGTACACCGCCTCGTTTCCGGCGGTATCCTCGGCAAACACCGCCGCTCGCCCGCGCTCCTCGGCCCACCGGTCGCAGGTGTAGGCGGCGATATTGAACCGTTCCGGGGTCTCCCACTCGAAGGTTTCCCGCAGCTGCTCGTAGCTGTCCCAGTCCTGCTCGTAGAAGTGATACGCGTCGAGACGCTCCGTGGGAGCCATG
>JBLGCN010000031.1:0-11400 GCA_047617405.1 Natronomonas sp. | reverse complement strand
GTCTCTCTGAGCGCCTGTGTGAGCCGCTGTCGAGTCTCTGTGAGCTCCTGACGCGTCTCTGCGAGCTGTGTCTCGGTCGCGTTGAGCTCCCCCTGTGTCCGGTTGAGCCTCGCGGCAACCTGGTTGACGTCCTCGGTTCGGGTGGCTAACCGGTCCTCAAGCTCCTGGACGCGGTTTTGTGCCTCGGTGAGCTGTGTCTCGGCCTTGTCGAGTCGCTCGCTCAGTTGCCCGTTCCGGGACTGGAGGTCGTCGTTTTGCTGTCGGATCTCCCCGGCCGAGTCCTGGTAGAGCACCGTTGCGCCGGCGGTTCCGACGAGACCCAACACGAACAGCGCGACGAGACCCAGATTGATACTGCCTCCCAGTGCGCTCATTGCAGACCGCTCTCTGCCGAACTCTGACCGCGATACACTTGAACCCGCCGGACAACTACCTCGGTCGCGAACAGCGTGAGCGCAAGCAACAGGACAACCCAGTCCCACGCATTCCGGACAGTTCGTATCTGGGTGGCCTGCTGGCGAGCCAGCCGTGCGATATCCTCGCCCTCGTCGGGCGTAAACATCTGTCCGCCGGTCGCGTCGACCAGCGACCGTAATGCCGGGCTCATGCCGAACTGGCCGTACTCGCGGGGGTAATTCGCCGCGTAGGCCGTGTCGAGTATCGCCCCGTAGCCCGCCCGGTCCGGCGTGAACTCGCCACGGTATCTGTCCTCGGCGACCTGCCGGACGGTCGCGTTCGGGGCTGCCGGACGCTCCGCGCCACGGTACGTGAACGTCGCCGGCCGGCCGACACGGGCCTCGCCGACACTCGTCACACCTGTGCTAGACCGCGACGGGTCGCCGATGGCGTAGTTGACCGACTTCGTGACCGAGAGCGAATCCGGCCCGGAGAGCAGCCCACCGAGACTCCCGTCATCCGCGTAACTCGTCACCGACACCACGCGGCCGAGACCGAATCGCCAGGAGGCTATCGCCGGGGCACCGGTCGCGGTTGCGACCTGGAGGTCCGCACCACCCTTGACAGCGACATCGTTTGCCTGTCCCGGGTTGGCTGTCAGCTCGAGGCCGGAGGTGATGAACGTGTCAGGGGTAACGACAGTCAGACCGTCACCCTCGAACTGGCGTGACGCCCCGCCAAACAGCACCCGGAGTCGACTCCGCTCGTCGGCCGGAAAGTACGACCCGCCGGTCGCGTCCGCGATTCGCGTCATCAACGGCCCGTTCACCTGTTCGGCGGCGCCGACTGCGAGAATCCGATGTCCGTCCCGACCGAGCTGGTTGGCCGCGACAACCGGCCGGTTGCTGTTGCTGACCCAGCCGTCACTGAAGAGGATCACCGTCCCCTGCCTGTCGCCCAGCAGCTGGTCGGCACCCAAAAGCCCGTTCGCAATATCGGTGCCGCGGCCGGGCTCGAGCCGTCGGACCCGGTTGGCGACCGTCTCGCGGCTGTCGCTCAACGCCCGGATATCCGAGATACGGTAGGCCTGGCGGTCGAACGCGATGACGCCGACCCGGTTCTGGTCGCCGAGCTGGTCGAGCGCGTCGAGCGCGATAGCCTTCTGCGTCGAGAGGTCGTCCCCGGTACTCTGTGAGATATCGATAACCAGCACGATACTCGTCGCCCCGCCGGTGGCGTTCCCGACGCGGACCGGTAACAGCGAGGCCAGCGACGACTCCGCGTACCCGCCGTTTTCGTAGGCGTTCTCGCCGCCGACGACGACCAGTCCGCCGCCGCCGATGACGTACTGCTGGAGGGCGCTGACGTTGCCCAGCCGTGGCGCCGGCCTGTCCTGTGTGACGACAGCCGCGTAGCCGTCGAGGGTGTCGGGGACGGAGGAGACGGTCGTCACGTTGTACAGCGACGAGAGGTAGTCACGGAGCGGGTAGTCACCGCCGGCGACGTAGAGCACCTCGGGCTTGTCGACGACACGAACGCTGTGATAGAAGACGTCGTTGCGGTCGTGGACATCTCCGCCCTCGAGCGTCGCGGTGACGCGGTGTGGCCCCCGCTGCTCGAAGCTGTGCGTGACAGAGAGTTCCCCGGTTTCGTTGAGCTCCCCTGTCCTGACCGACTCGCCGTCGACCGTCACCTCGACCGGCACCGGCCCGTCGATACCGACGCCCGAGAGCGAGACGGTGAACTCGGCCTGTAGCCCGACGCTCGCGGTTTCGGGGCCGTCGACCGCGACAGCACGCTCCGCCCGCTCGGGCGCAGTCTCGACTGCGCTGACCGTCGCGTTGAGCGAGCGAGCGGTCTCGGCGACGGCTCTGAGGGGCTGTCCCTCTGTAACCCGGCCGTCGGAGACAGTCACGACCGTCCCGTTCTCCCGGAGATTCGCCACGACACCGTCACCGATAGGCGAGTCGGTCCCGCTTCCCACCGTCGCCGCCGTGACCGGGACCCCGGTCGACTCGATGTCCGCGGTCAGCTCCTCGGTGACGTTGGAGGTGACCGCCATACTCTCGGATTCGTCTACGAGCATCGTCACGCGGGGCTGTCCGGGCGTCTCGCGGGTCTGGACTGTGTACGGCCCCATCGCTCCGAGGACGAGAAGTGCGGCCAGGAGCACACGGCTCGCGAGCAGGAGCCGCCGACTCCGTCGAGAGGCCGCCCGTTCGCCGCCCCTGCGGCGGATGAGGTAGGCGAGAACCCCAACCGCAACGGGGAGGACCGCGAGCGGCCAGAGACTCTCTATCCCGACGATAAGCGTGTCTGTCAGGCCGTAGGAGACCATCACAGGTCACCCCGCTGGCGGAGGTAGCCAACCTCGAGCAGCGCCGCGACGAGTCCGGCGATGGCGAAGAACTCGGTGAGCGGCCGTGGGACGGTTCGTGTCTCCTCCCGTGTGGTTGCTCCGGCCGCGCCCGACCGTTCCGCCAGCGGTTCGACACCGACGGAGGACTCGGACTCGTCGAGCAGTGAGGCGCTGTGCCTGCCACCCCCCGCGGCGTAGAAGCCTGCCGATACGAGGTCGGCAGCCTGCCCGTCGACCGACCCGGACGGCCCCTCGACGGGTTCGGCCCCGAACCGGACCGTGTCGCCGGTCTGGTGGTTCAACGCCGCCAGCGGCTGGCGACCGGCCAGGTAGAACACCGCCCGCTTCCAGAACACCGGGTACTGGTAGTTGTATTTGAAACTCGACCTGTCCTCGAGATAGCCGTAGTAGATCACCCGGCCGCTGCCGCGCTCGTCGGTTGCTACGAGCGGGGAGCCGTCGCGCAGCTCGACGAGCGCCTGCCCCGACCGCAACTCGCCCGTGACGGCCTCCGCTGGGGGCTGAAAGTCGATTCCACGGGTGATCTCGGCCCTCCTCGTGTCCCGTATCGTCGGGGACGGACTGACGCCGGTCGGGTCGATGAGCAACAGATTACCGTACTGACCCGGGAACCCGGACTGTGCCTGTATCGCCACCCCACCACCTTCGGCCAGGATGTCACGTCCGCTCTCGACGTTTCCGGGCAGGAGCGAGTCCGGGTTGAGGTTGCTGTAGACGATGACGTCGTACCGGCCGTCGACCGTCGTCGGCGGGCTCTCGACACTCACCTCCACCTGGTCGGAGACGTTCAGCGCGGTTGTCAGAAACCGGTTGCGGTCGTTCGTCAACACCAGCACCCTGACCGTCGGGTCCGCGGGCGCTGCGACAAAGGCCGTGTCGTCAGTCGGGAAGTCGTCACCCGACGAGAGTGCCGCCTGCCCGCCGCCGGCAGGGACTGAGAGGGTGACAGTGCCGACACCGCCGGGGCCGAGTGTGACCTGTTCCTGCTCGCTGCCGAGACCAACGGCTCTCGTGACCGTCTCGTTGCCGAAGTTCTTCACCGACAGCGTCACCTCGGCGCCGGAGAAGCGACGGTCGATGAACCCGACGTTTGCCTCGCCACCATCGTCGAACTGCCGGAGTGTAACGCTCAGCCCGCGGGCTCTGAGAGTCGAGACGGCGCCGGTCCAGCCGTCGCCGGCAAAGTCGCTCAACACCACGACACGGGCGTTCTCGCCGGCCAGGGCTCCAGCCTGTGCGACCGCATCACGGAGGTCACCCGGCGCGTCCGTCACGCTGAGGCCGGCAAGACTGCTCCTCGTATCCCCCGGTGTGCCACGCTGGCGGACGACCGACCCGCCGTTGGCCGTCGTGACGACCGACGTCGTCCCCGTGACCTCCTCGCGGGCAGTCGCGACTGCGCGCTCGAAGCGGGAGGCCCCGTCGGCTCCTGTCGCCATGCTCGCGCTCGTATCCACCACGAGCACAGTCTCCTCGACAGTTTCACGCTCTGACACCGGCACGTACGGCGAGGCGAGTGACACGGCGAGCAGCAGGATGACCAGCAACTGGAGCACCAGGAGGAGGCTTCGCGACAGTCGCTCGAACACCGCCGTGGTTGACCCTTCGCGCTCCTTCTCTGTCAGAAACCGGTAGGTCGGCAGTTCCACCCGGCTCGGGTCCGGGCGGATGAGATAGAGCACGACGACCGGCACTCCGACGAGCAAGGCGGCGAGGCCAAGCGGCGTGAGAAACACGTCCTGGAGGGCCATACCCAGCCGGTTGTCCCCCGGACCTATTGATTCTGTCTCGGCTATCCGGACACCCTCCCGCCGGCAGGGTGACCAAACGGCAGGCACCACCGCTACACCCGGTGCTCTGTGACGAACTGTAGGGCCTCGTCCGCACAACTGCTGAGTGTGATGCCGGTGGAGTGCCTCCCCCGCTGCCCGTCGGGTCGCTGTCCCGACACAGCCTGGATGTGGGTCGCCCGGGCGGCCTGGAAACAGGCGGCCAACCGCAGGCGAACCGAACACTCACCAGATAGGGGTCAACCGGGTGCCCTGCACCATCCCCGGCGACGGTGACGCTGGGGGTAGTGGCAACCACACCTATGACCGCTGGCCGCAACCGCCGCACACAAGCCTCCGGGACTCCCCTGACCGGCATGGGCATCGACGAACCCGACATCGACCCCGGACAGTTCCTGGAGGACGTGGAGATGCGCGTCGGGACTGTCCGGTCGGTCGAGGAGTTCCCGGAGGCACGCAAGAACGTCTACAAGCTGGAGGTCGACGTCGGCGAGGACCGTCGGCAGTCGGCGGCGGGGCTGACCGACAACTACAGTCCGGCCGAGTTGGAGGGGCGACAGGTGGTTACGGTCGTCAATCTGGGGACGGTGAACATCGCGGGCTTTGAGAGCCAGTGTCTCGTGGTCGGTGTCGACGACGCCGACGGCGACGTAGTCCACCTCCAGCCCGAGCGTCCCGTGCCCGACGGGACCCGGGTGTACTAGCTACCTGGCGGCGCCCGGGTCAGAGCCACGCCGCGAACGTCTCGGTCTCCCGGCTCAGGCGGAGGTATTCCCGCTGCATACCGGTGATAGCGCCGGCGAGGTCGGCGCCCTCGGCTAGCCGCTCGCGGACGGCCTGCTTTTTCCACTCGCTGGGCGTGGTCGCGGTGTACCGGCGTGCCTCGACCGGTTCGAGGTAGCACTCGATGGCCTCCTCGTCGAGACCGGCCTCCCGGAGCCCGCGGCGGGCGTGGGCAAACACCTCGTCGAAGATGCGGTCCGGGTCACGGGTCCGCTCGCCGCCGGCCGTCACCCAGGCCAGGTCGGCCCGAATCCCGTTGTCGACGGCATTGTAGAAGGACTCCTCGGCGGCCGTCCAGGGGAGGTCGGTGATTGGGTGGTCGGCGGCGACGAGCCCGCGGACCAGCCCGACGGTGAGCGCCTGCATCCCGACCACGTCGCGGACGGTCGGCTGGGTCGGGATCGGGCGGTACTCGATGCGCAGTGAGCGCTCGTCACCGCCGCCGACCGGCTGGCCGCCCGCCACACAGCGGAGCCACCGCCAGTAGGTCGACCGCTTGTGCGCGAACTCCCAGAGGTCGTCCTCGAGACCCGCCCGCTCGCCGTCCACCAGCCACTCCCGGAGGAACGGGGCAACCAGGTCGTCGCCGACCACGCGGTCGGCGGTCTCGCCCGCGTCCTCGATGTCGGCCGGGACGCGAACCTTCCGGGAGTCCGTGTGGTTGACCGACTGCTCGAAGACCTCGACCCGGAGCTCGTGTGGCGTCTCCGCGACCAGTTCCTCGGGGTCGTCGACCTCGCTGTACAGGTCCGGCGGGAGAAACGGGGAGTTCGCCGACAGCGCGAGCACCGGCCCGAGCGTGCGGATGGCGGCGTTGTAGTAGTCCGGAAACGCCGCGGCCTCGGGGACCTGCAGGTGTGGCTGGATCGACGTGGCCAGTGACTCGAAGAGGATGCCCGAAAACGCCGTGTCGACCCCGGGAACGGCGAAGGGAAGGTCGCCCCCGGCCGACGCCCGCATGTCGGCGTCGATGGCGAGATACCGCGGGTCCGGGCGCATGTTCTCGGGGACCTCGACTGTTTCCGACTCGCCGGTCGCCTCGAGGTACGCCCGGCTCCCCTCCGCGGGCGGAACCGTCCACATCGCATCCAGCACCAGCTCCAGCCCGGCTGTCTCGGCCTCCCGGCGGGCCTGTCTCGTCCGGTCGCGGATCTGGTCGGCCTGTGCGGCAAGCCCCGCGGCGTCGAAGGGGTCGGGGTCGGTGTTCAACTCGGCGTTATGTACCCCTAGTTCCTTTTTTGCCGCCCCCTCGAAGACCCGGCCGGGAAGCGCAGCGAGTTGCCCGTCGTCGTCGACGGCGTAGCCCTCCATCTCCAGCCCGACCGCGAAGCCGGGGCTGTCGAACTCCCCAGCCGCAATCGCCGTCTTCAGCTCCGCGGCCTGTGACGCGACACGGTCGGCGAACTCCGTGGCGGTCGTCTCGGCCAGTGACTCCGTGACGAGCTGTCCGTGGTCGTCAGTCACACGCGCCCCCTCCGACGGCTCCCGAGTGCGGCCGTTGCCCGGTCCGCATGTTCATACACCTGTCTCGCCCCGCGGGAATAAAAGTGTACCAGTGTCCGCGGGCGTTCACCCGCCGGCGCCGTGCTCAGTAGACGGCCTCGCGGACCTCCTCGGCGAGCGTCTCGAACTGTGCGAGATAGGCGCGTCGCTCGGCGCGGAGGTCAGCGAGTTCGGCGGTGAACTCCTCGTAGTGGTCCGGCGGATAGAGCTCCTCAACGGGGACGCCGGGGACGGCCTCGGGCACCTCGAAGCCAAAGTGGTCGTCGACCCGCCAGTCGACCTCGTCGCGGGCGACGCTGGTGAGGATGTTGACCGAGTCCTCGACGCCGATGTCCGCCGCCTCGGGGCTGACGTCTCCGGTGTTGATCAGGAAGGCCTCGACCCCGTTGTCCCGGACGAGTTCGTAGAAGCGGTTCCCCTCCTCGCCCTCCGGGCCGATAATAAAGGGGTTGGTGCCGACCACACGGATGGCGTCACCGGCGGCGTCGGGGTCGCCGGCGCTGGTCTGGACCGACTCCCCGAGCATGAACGCGACCGCGGCCTGCCGGTCGTCGAGGCGGGCGACCGGCGGCATCAGCGGGTTGCGGGTGATGAAAAACAGCTGGTCGAGCCCGTCGAGGTCGGTATCCGCGCTCGCGCTGTCGAGACAGGCACGCCGGATGACTGCTCGGCTGTTCGTGGTGAGTGAGCCGTCCTCGAAGTCGGCGCTGCCGTCGGGGTCGACGCCGACGTTCTCGAAAATCGCGGACTCGTCGGTGGCGGCGTCGTAGAGGGCGGGCTGTTCGCCCCGGTCGAGGCCGATTGTCTTGATGTACAGCCCTGCGCCCTCGCTGCCGGCCACCGTCCCGTCAGGCAGCAGGGCACAGACGTCGTCCTGGAGCATCTCGGCACCCTCGGGGTCGTCGAGCCAGCAGCGGTGCCCGGTCAGCGTCGACTTGCCGGTCGCCGACAGCCCGAGGAAGGCCTGCCCGACCGTGGTCAGGCTGTCCTCCTCCTCGCCGCTGTCGGTCTCGTGGTCGATGAACAGCCGCTTGGTGCCGGCGTGGATGCCCAGGCCGCCAAGCTGTTTCGCACGGTACATATACAGCCGGAGAAAGGACTTCTTTGCCTCGCCGGTGTAGTCGCTGCCGAGCACGAACGTCAGCCCCGTCTCGGGGAGCACGCGGACCCGTCGTTCGTCCCAGTCGGGCAACTGGAGCGTTCGGAAGTCCGGCTCGGCGCCCTCGGGGGCGGGCTCCATGAGCGTCCCCCAGGCGAGGGCGATTCGGGCGAACCCCCGGGGGACGAACAGCCGGCAGACGAAGCTGGTCTCGGGGTGACGACCGACCTGCCGGTCGAGACAGACGAGGTCACGCTCGCCTGCCGCCTCCAGCGCCGCGTCGATGGCATCCCAGTCGGCCTGCTTGAAGCTGTGGTCGACGAGATTTTTCGTGTGGTCGGCGCTCCGGGACCGCTGCTCGCTGACGTAGGCCGGGCTGCCGAACTCCGTCGTCGTCTCATCGGCCTCGGCGAACTCGCGGAGTTCGTCGAGCCCGGGGTCGTACACCACGTTCGGTGCGGCCGCCGGGTCGGGAAACTCCTCGTGCAGTCCCACCCGCTCCGCCCGTTGACGCGCCATATCATTCCTCCAGTCCAGCGGTCCGAATAAACCCACGGAATCGTTCGCGACGTGGGGCGTGCGCACACGCCGCTGTCTCCCGTCGGCGGCTCCCCCCGTCGTGACTGCTCACCGACAGGACTGTGACGACCGGGTCACGGCCAGCTTTTATTTACGGCAGGTCTACGCATCGTATGTCCGACCTGACTGTAACGACAGCTACGGCCTGTGACGCGAGGGAGCCGGGCCGATGACCGACGGCCCACACGCAGGCCAGCCGGTCCGGACCGGCGGCGCCGACCCCGAGGACGCCCGCGCCGGCGTGGTGCTCTGCCACGGCCGGGGTGCGCGGGCGGGGTCGATGCTCGATATCGGCCGCCAGGTCGGGGTCGACGGCGTCGCCTACCTCGCCCCGCAGGCCGCCCGCGGGGCCTGGTATCCACACTCGTTTATGCGGCCTCCTGACTCGAACGAGCCACACCTCTCCTCGGCCCTGGCGACGGTCGGCCGGACGATTGGGCGGCTGACCGACGCGGGTGTCCCGCGGGAGCGGGTTGCGGTCGGCGGCTTCTCGCAGGGGGCGTGTCTCGCCACCGAGTACGCGGCGCGTAACCCGACCCGGTACGGCGGGGTCATCGCCCTCTCCGGGGGACTGGTCGGCCCGGACGGCACGGATTTCGACTACGAGGGCTCGCTGGCAGGGACGCCCGCCTTTCTTGGCTGTAGTGACGTCGACCCACACATCCCTCTCAAGCGCGTCCACGCGACCGCCGACGCACTGGAGGCACTCGACGCCGAGGTGACCGCGGAGATATACGAGGGGATGGGCCACACGGTCGTCCCCGACGAACTCGCACACGTCCGCGAGCTAGTCGCGGGTATGGCCGACTGACCGGCTTTCCCCCGGGCCTGGGCCGACAGCCGCCCGTTACCGCTCGTGGACCCGCATCGGCATCCCGTTTCTGGGGTGCATCGTCAGGGTGGGCCACAGGTCCGGCTCGCTCTCGCGTGTGTACTCCAGTTCGTAACGCTGGCTCGTCCGCGCGAGAATGAGCTTTGCCTCGAGTTTCGCGAGGTGCTTGCCGATACAGTGGCGTGGCCCGCCGCCAAAGGGGAAGTATGCGAAGCTCGGGCGGTCCCGGTCGCGGGCCCAGCGGTCCGGGTCGAACTCGTCGGGGCGGTCCCAGAACCGCCCGGACCGGTGGACAGCCCACTGTGAGAGCATGAGTGTGCTGTCCTCGGGGACGCGGTAGCCGCCGAGTTCGACGGGCTCGGTCGGCTCGCGAAACATCGTGTACACCGGCGGGTACAGCCGCATTGCCTCCTTTATAACACGGTCGATGTAGTCGAACTCCCTGACTGACGCCATGCCGGGGCGGCCATCACCGACCACCTCGGCGACCTCCGCCTGGACCCGCCGGCGTATCTCGGGGTGCTCGGAGAGTAGATACCAGGTGTAGGTCAGCGTCAGGGCGGTGGTGTCGTGGCCCGCGAGCAGCATCGTCATCACCTCATCGCGGATCTGCCGGTCCGTCTGCTCGCCGCGGGCCTGTGCCCGCATGAGGACTGACAGCAGGTCGTCCGGCCCCTCGTCGGTCTCCGGGTCACCCTCGGTCCCGCGGCGCTCCTCGACGATATCGCCGATGACACCCTCCATCGTGTCGATGGCCTGCTCGTACTCGCCGTCACCGGGCATCGGCACCCACTCCGGGGCGGCAAACCGGACCGGGTCGGGCTCGAACCGCGCCCCGAGTGGCTCCAGGGCCTCCCGGATGGTCCCGACACGACCGTCCGAGAGGTCGGTGTCGAGCATCAGGTCGACGATCACCGCAAGCGTCACGTCGGTCATCTCCTGTTCGACGTTGACGACATCGCCGTCCTGCCAGCCGGCCAGTAACTCGTCGCTGTGGGTCACGATATCGTCGGCGAAGTCCGTCAGCCGACCCATCGCGAACGCGGGGTTGGCGAGTTGGCGCTGGTCGCGCCAGGTCTGTCCGTCGCTCATCAACAGCCCCTTACCGAGCAGTTCTCCCAGGGCGTCGTCCTGAAACTCCGGCTTTCCGAACTTCTCGGCCTCGGAGACCAGCACCTGCTCGATGTCTGCGGGGTCGGTCAGGAGGTAGGTTTCTATTGGCCCCATGTCGAACCGGACGACATCGCCGTAGGCCTGCTCGCAGGCGGAGAGAAACCGAAACGGGTCGCGGGCGTACCGTCGGCTACTGCCGAACAGCGGCTCGCCCTTCGGGCCGGGCGGTGAGGAACTCATCACTAAACAGTTGGCCCCTGACAGTATCAATCCGACGGTCGGCGGGGACCTGGCCCTGCCTGCGGCCGGCCGTGAGACACCCGTGTCGACCGGGGTACGGTGACACAACACAGCTATACGCCCGGAGCCCCCAACCTGAGCCGTGTCAAATGCCGCCTTCATGCCGGGGTTTCGCTCCCTCGAGACCGAGGTCGAGAACGACCGACTCCCGGTCACGGGAACAGTTCCCGAGTGGCTCTCGGGCTCGCTGGTTCGCAACGGCCCCGGGACCTTCGACGCCGGCGACCAGCGGCTCATCCACTGGTTCGACGGGCTCGCGATGCTCCGCAAGTACGACTTCGCGGACGGCGAGGTGCGCTACACCAACCGGCTGCTCCGGACCGAGGCCTACGCCGACGCCCAGCGCGGCGAGGCGACCGGACAGTTCGCCACCGACGAGCGCGGGCTCGGAAAGGTCCTCGGCTGGCTGCGCCGGCTCGGCCCGCCCGAACCGACGGACAACGCCAACATCCACGTCGCCCGTATCGACGGCGAACACGTCGCGCTGACCGAGGTGCCCCGGTGGGTTGGCTTCGACCCCGACAGCCTCGACAGCCGCGACGAGTTCGCCTTCGAGGACGACCTCGACCTCGATATGACGACCGCCCACCTCTCCCAGGACCCACGCTCGGGCGACCTGTTCGGC
>JBLGCN010000030.1:0-11763 GCA_047617405.1 Natronomonas sp. | reverse complement strand
CCGGTTGCCTGATATATAAGGCCGCGCCTCGGGGTCGCCGGGCGGGCGGTTCGTCGCCTGCACCCGGCGCGCTACCGGGGCATCCGGCTGCCCGTCGTCGCCTGTCCTGTCTCACCGACACTGCCGGAACAGCCCACGGCGAGGATAGTCGTCGGGAGTCACTCGTGGGCGGCGTCCCACTCCTCGGCTTTCGTCCGGTTCGAACACCGGTTACACTGGACCCGTCCCATCGGGTCGACGGCGTTGTCCAGTGTGTGGCAGTTCCCGCAGTAAAACCCCCCAGCGGGTCTCCCGGTCGGCGTCGCTGTAGACGACATAGTACGACGCCTTCGAGCCGCGTCGCGACGGCTGTTCGTCGCGGTAGAGCGTCGCCCCGTCTGGACCGACAACCGTTTTCATACCCCTTTGTGCCTGGCCACGGCCAAAGACGTGCCCAATGGTCGTCGCTCTCACCGGCCTCGACCGGCCGACCGGAGGCGTGTCACATATATACCGGTGCTCGCTACAGAGCCCAAATGCAGCAGGTCGTCGTCCCCGTCCGGTACCCCCTGAGCGACCGCTCCACGGCCACCTTGGGCGAGGCCATCAGCATCGCCGAGGAACGCGAGGCTGCGCTCGCGGTGCTCCACGTCAACCTGTATCAGGACAACAGCCGGGTCACCCGCCGTCACCTCCGGGAGGCTGTCGAGCGTGCCTTCGGGACGCTACCGAACGCCCGCTACATCGTCCGGCGCGGGCTGCTCGTCGAGGAGACGATCCTCGAGGAGGTTGCCGCCGGGGACGCCGACGTTGTTGTCGTCGGGAAACGCCAGGCCAGCCGGTGGGAACGGATGATTCGCCGGCTCACCGACGACCCTGACGTCGAACAGTACCTGAAAACCGAGCTCGACTGCGAGGTTGTGACCGCGGGTTCGGACTAGCCCTCGTCGCCGGACTCCTCGGGGACCGAAGGTGGTACCGGCCCTCGCTGTGAGCGCTGTCCGTCCCCGTCGACCGACCGACCCACCCCCGACACACCGGCGGAGATGTTCAGTTGACCGCTGGTTTCGTCGAAGACCAGATGCGAGTGAGGGTAGGCAATCTCGATATCGGCGTCTGCCGCCTCCAGTGCGGTCCAGACCTCCTCCTGTACCCGGGAACGGGTTGTCAACAGCTTGTACGGCTCCTCGGCCCAGTAGCGTAGCCGGAGGTTGACTCCGTTGTCGGCGTAGCTGTCGATATAACAGGTCGGGGCAGCGGGGTAGCGGGCGGCCCCGACGCGGATCCGCGGCCCACCCTCGATGACGACATCGACCCTGCGTGCGGCCCGCTCGATGAGCTCCCGGGCCGCAGGGATATCGCTCTCGTAGGTCACCAGCACGTCTATCGCGAGCCGGGTCCGGGCGTCCTCCGCGGAGTAGTTGGCGACGTCCCGCTCGCGGATTGTCCCGTTCGGGATGACCAGAAAGGTGTTGTCGACGGTCAACAGCTTTGTGTACCGGAGAGTGATGTCGTCGACGAACCCTCTGGTCCCGTCGTCGAGTTCGATCATATCGCCGATCTCGTAGGGCTGGTCGGCCAGCAGAAAGACCCCGCTGATGAAGCTGCCGACGATCGGCGCGAGGATGACACCCACAACCGCCGAGAACACCGTCACCGACAGCGCAATACTCCCGAGGTCGAGGCCGAGGAGCCGGAGGATGACAAAGAAGCCGAGGAGATACACCGTCAGCCGGAGCCCCCGTAGTGTCGTTCGCGTCAGGCTGGGACGCTCGAACCGGCGGGCGATCCGGCGGCCGAACAGCCTGACCACCAGCCGGGCCACCACCCACGACAGGACGACCACAGCCGCCGAGGCGACGAGCGGGAGCACCCACTCCGGAATCCACCCCGGGAACCACGACGGCTGGCCGAGCCCCTGGAGCGGGACCGGTGTGGGCGCCGGGGCGAGGGCGACCCTCGTCGTGCCTGCCGCGCCGGTCTGTAACATGCATCACAGACGCCCGGGCCGGGAGATAAGGGTTGCCCTGTCGCCGGTGCGAACGTTATTTCAGCGTTGCTCGTCCAGACTCGGGTATGACCACCTTCGACGCCGGCCCCATCACACTCGAGCGTGTCCGGGACGCTGTCTGGGAGATCCCACAGGAAGGCGACATGCGCGTCCCCGCCCGCGTGTTCGCCAGCGAGGCGCTGCTCGAGGAGATCACAGATGACAGGAGCCTCCAGCAGCTCCGGAACGCGACCCACCTCCCCGGGATCCGGAAATACGCCGCCTGCATGCCGGACGGTCACCAGGGCTACGGCTTCCCCGTTGGCGGCGTCGCGGGTATCGACGCCGAGGACGGCTGCATCAGCCCCGGCGCGATCGGCTACGACATCAACTGTGGCGTCCGGATGGTGCGGACGGACCTCGACTACGACGACGTTCGGGGCCGCGAGGCTGAACTGGTCGACCGGCTCTTCGAGGCGGTGCCCACCGGCCTCGGCGGTGGCGGGGTCCACGACGGGACGATGGCCGACGTCGAGGCGGCTCTCGAACGCGGCGTCGACTGGGCCGTGGAGGAGGGGTACGCGGTCCCGGATGACCTGGCCCACTGCGAGGACGAGGGCCGTCGCCCGGAGGGTGACGCCACCGTTGTCTCACAGAAGGCCCGGGACCGCGGCAAAAATCAACTCGGCTCGCTGGGGTCGGGGAACCACTTCCTAGAGGTCCAGCGGGTCACCGACGTCTACCGGGCGGACGTGGCGGCCGAGTTCGGGCTCCGGGAGGACCAGGTGGTCGTCCTCATCCACTGTGGCTCCCGCGGGCTCGGCCACCAGGTCTGTACCGACTACCTCCGGGAGATCGAGGGGGCGCACCAGGAGCTGTTGAACCAGCTCCCGGACAAGGAGCTTGCGGCGGCGCCGGCGGGCTCACAGCTGGCCGACGACTACTACCGGGCGATGTGTGCCGCGATCAACTTCGCGTGGGTCAACCGCCAGCTAATCACCCACCAGACCCGCCAGGTCTTTGCGGACGTCTTCGACACCGCGTGGGAGGACCTGGGGATGGACCTGTTGTACGACGTGGCCCACAACATCGCCAAAACGGAGGTTCACGACGTGGCGGTCGGCCCGGCGAACGACGGGGCCACCGGCCGCGAGGAGCGGGAACTGTACGTCCACCGGAAGGGGGCGACCCGGTCGTTCCCGGCCGGCCGCCCGGAACTCCCGCCGGCCTACCGCGATGTCGGTCAGCCGGTGGTCATCCCCGGCAGTATGGGGGCGGGCAGCTACATCCTCCGCGGGGGTGAGGAGTCACTCACAAAGACATTCGGCTCGACAGCCCACGGTGCCGGCCGGCTGATGAGCCGCACACAGGCAAAAGACGAGTTCTGGGGCGAGGACGTCCAACAGGACCTCCGGGAGCGCCAGCAGGTCTACGTCAAGGCCCAGAGTGGCGCGACTGTGGCGGAGGAGGCACCCGGGGTCTACAAGGATATCGACGAGGTGATCCGCGTCTCCGACACCCTGGGGGTCGGCGACCGTGTCGCCCGCACGTTCCCGGTCTGCAACATCAAAGGGTAGGGCCGCGCCGGTTTCTCGGGCCTGTGTGGGCGTGTCGGGCCGCCGGTGTCGGGAAAACCCCTTTAGCCGGGCCACCCGAGTAGTCGGGTATGATAGACCAGACCGCCGACGAGATCGCCGACATGCAGACCCACTCCTCGTCGGTCGTGGCGGTCAAGGCGGCGCGGGCGCTCCGGGAGCTGACCGACCGGGAGTTCCCGGTCGTCGAGGAGTATCTGCGCGCCCTGGAGCGAAACAGCAACGCGCTGCGGCGGGCTAACCCCTCTCACGCCTCGCTACACAACACCCAGGGCCGGATCGTCGAGCGGGTCACCGGCGAGGACCACGACAGCGTCGCGGCGGCACAGCGACGCACCGAGACAGCCATCGACGCGGTGGTCGAGACCGTCGAGGCGGGGAAACGCCGGGCCGCCGCGAACGGGGCGGACCTGCTCGCCGACGACGACACCCTGCTGGTCCACGACTACTCGACGACGGTGCTCTCGGCGGTCACCCGGGCCGTCGAGGACGGGGCCTCGTTCACCGTCTACGTCACCGAGGCCAGACCTCGGTATCTCGGGCGGAAGATGGCCCGCCGGCTCGCCGACTTCGAGGCTGTCGACACTCACCTGTTGGTCGACAGCGCCGGCGGCCACTACCTCCCGGAGTGTGACCGTGTCGTCGTCGGGATGGACTGTATCGTCGAGGACACGCTGTACAACCGCGTCGGGACGTACCCGCTGGCCGCGACGGCCGCCGACGCCGGCGTACCCGTCGCCGTCGTCGGTTCGGCCGCCAAACTCGTCGACGCGGGCTTTGCCTTCCAAAACGAGTTCCGGGCGGCGAGCGAGGTGATGCGCGAGCCGGCCGACGGCTTTGCGGTCGACAATCCTGCCTACGACGCGACCCCGACCCGGCTGGTCGACACCGTCGTCACCGACGAGGGTCGCTTCGACCCGTGAACCGTCGCGGGGGTTTTTACTCCGGCGTAGCCTGCCTGCGAGTGTGAGCACGCTGGTCGTCTGTCTCTACCGCGGTGGTCCGCTCCCGACCAGCCTGCCGGTCGTTGGCGAGGAGCCGGTCGAGGCGCTGGTGACGACGGCCGGCGTCGAGGACCCCGAGGACAGCCGTGTGAACTGCCTGCTCGAGGGGCTGCGTGTCGCCCGCGAAACCGACGGGGAGACGCTTCTCGCGGTCGTCTCCGCGGAGGACTCGGTCAGCGGGACGCGGGCACTCGCCGCCCAGGTCGACACCCTTGTCGCCGAGCGGGACCCGGACTCGGCGGTGGTGGTCGTCGACAGCGCCGAGGACGAACGTCTCGTCCCGATCGTGGAGAGCCGTGTCCGCGTGGACGCCGTCGACCGCGTGGTCGTTCGACAGGCCCACGACATCGAGTCGACGTACTACCTGCTCAAACAGTTTCTCGCCGACGAACAGCTCCGACAGACGGTACTGGTCCCGCTCGGACTCGCCCTGCTCGCCTTTCCGGTACTTCTGTTTGTCGCCGAGTCCCCCGCCATTGCGGTCGGCGCTATCGCAGCTGCGGTCGGCCTCTACCTGCTGTACAAGGGGCTCGGTGTCGACAGCTACCTCGCCGCGCTGCCCGGCCAGGTCCGGGGGGCACTCTACTCCGGCCAGGTCGCGCTGGTTACATACGTCGTTGCCGGGGGGCTCGCACTCGTCGGGCTGTTCGTCGGTGCCCTGGCCGCGTCCGGGCTAAACCCCGCGTCGGACCTACTTGTCGTGATGCGGTTTGTCTACGACGCTATCCCCTGGCTGACGGCGGCGGCGCTGACCGCGAGTGCCGGCCGCCTGCTCGACGAGTTCATCCGGGACGACGACCTCGGCGGCGCCTACGTGAACCTCCCTTTTGTCGCGGTGGCGGTTGGGCTTGCAGTCCGTGGCTTTTCGGCGTACTTCCTGGAGCGGTCGGGGGTGTTTGCGGCCGTCACCGTCCCGAGTGCGGACCTCGGGCCGTTCTCGCTCGAGGGGGTTTCGCTCTCGCCGGGTGCACACCTCGCGCTGTTCATCCTCGCGAGCATCCTCATCAGTCTCGTCGGTGTCCGGGCCGCCGCCTACGTCAGCGGCTCGGACATCGAGATGGAGTTCGACGAGCCGAGTTCGTAACCTCTGTGTCCCGTCACGCCGAGAGTCGAATATGGACCACTCCCCGGCGGAGACGGTCAGTGCCCGTGGCCACGAGCACGTCCAGGCGACCCACGAGAGCACCTTCGAGGTGACGACCGACGACTATCTCACCCCGGCCGGCGACTGTATCCTGGCGGTCGAGGCGGCGCGCGCACCTGCCGACTTCGACGACGCCGTCGTCGCCGCCTGCCGCGACCACGGTGCGACGGTCGTCGCAACGGTCGAAGCCGGCGGGCGCCGTGAGCAGGTGCGCGGCCGAGGCCATCCGGACCTGAGCTTCGACAGCGACCGGTCGGCGGTCTGCCGGACCAGCGACTACGTCGACGACCGGACGGTGATGGTTGGGGCCGAACGCGCCGCGGCCGGCCTGGACCGGGGTCTGGTCGCCGCCCTGGCCAACGACGCTGACTGTACGTTCACCCTCACTGTCGAGTGATACGGCCCCGGCTCAGAACTCTCAAATGTCTCGGTCCCCTTCATTAACTGTGTCCCGCTTTCACGAAAACGGGCGGTCAGCCGGCCTGGGACGCGGACGCGGACGCCCAACCGGCAACGCGGCCATCGACGAGGGGACCGTCGAGTGGTGTTACGACACCATCGGGGCGGTTTCGCGGACCTTCGCGCTCACCGTCGAGGCGCTCGAGGAGCCGATGGCCCGGGAGGTGTGTGTCGGCTACCTCGTCTGTCGCGTCGCCGACACCGTCGAGGACGACCCGCGGATCCCGCCCGCCGAGAAAGCAGCCCTCCTCCGGACCTACGACCGTACGCTCGCGCCCGATACCGACACCGACGGTACCGAGTTTCGCCGGCAGGCCAAGCCGTGGTTTCCGGCCGACCCCGGACCCGACTGGGAGGTGGTTGCGAACGCGCCGCGGGTGCTTGGGGCCTTGGACGGGCTCGGACCGACCACCCGGGCGCGCATCGTCCCGCCGGTCCGAGAGATGGTCGGCGGCATGGCGACCTTCGTCGACCGGTACGCCGACGAGCCGGGGTTACGGGTCCAGACGGCCCCGGAACTTGAGGAGTACTGCCAGTACGCCGCCGGGACGGTCGGAACCCTGGTCACCTCGCTGGTCGCCGCCGGGGCCGACACCCCGACGACAGACCGCCTGCGCGAGACGGCCCGCTCGTTCGGCCTGCTGCTTCAGGTCGTCAACGTCGCAAAGGACGCCGGCGGCGACTACACCGAGGAGGACAACGTCTACCTGCCGGCGGCCTGGCTCGAGGCGGCCGGTGTAACCCCGGCAGACCTGGGTGACCCGGCGGCCGCTGACCGGGTTGCACCCGTAATCGAGCGCGCGACAGCACACGCGGAGACGTATCTCGACGACGCCCAGGCCTGGCTGGAGGCGATGCCCGAGGACCGCGGCAACCGGCTCTCGGCGTGGGCAACACCGTATCTGCTGGCCGTCGGCACGATCCGGGAGCTCACCCGTCGGCCGGCCGACGCGGTCCGGGAGGGTGACGTGAAAGTCGAGCGGGCGGAGGTTGCTGCGGTCCTCTCCGCCTTCGAGGCGGGCGCAACAGCCGCCGGCCTCGGTGACCTGCGCGCCAAGGTCCGGGAGCGTCCCCTCCAGGAGTACTGACCTACACCCTTTTGCTCGTGCCCGCCGTATCAGTGGGTATGACGGCTCTCTCCTTCGACGAACACGGCGTCGACGTTGTCTACGAGGGCACCGAGTTCCGCCTGGAGAAGACGCTGGTCGAGGACGCCATCGGCAAGTCCTACCCCGAGGTGACCGACCACGAGGTCCTCCAGATCGTCGAGCCCGACCCCGCGCTGTCGGGCGAACCCCAGCGGGTCGCCGACATCCTGACCTGAGCGGCCGGTCGCCAACCTACAGCCACCGCCCCGTGCGTGACACACGACGGCCACCGGTCCCCGAGTTGGTGGCCGGCTACGCGTCGCCCCCGGCTCCTGCCGGCTCCTCGTCCTGGTCGAGAAAGCCGTGGTAGGGGCAGACGTACTCGTCGCGGATGAGCTGCTCGTCGACGATATCCAGCCCGAGTGCGTCCAGGTCCTCGCTGATCCGGTTGAGGTCGTCGTGGTCGCTCCCGATGGCGTTGACGTAGACGTTTCGCTCGCCGGTCATGATCTCGCGGACCGCGGTGACCCCGCGGGTCCCCCGTGCCTGGTCCGCGAGTTCGTCGCGCTCCGGGATGGGCGCGGTACAGATGATCTTCGTGTACAGCGGGTAGCCCGCCAGGTCGTAGTCGATGTCGATGTGATAGCCGCGGACGATGCCGCTCTCCTCTAGTGCGTTGAGCCGGGTCCGGACAGTGCTCGGTGAGAGGTCGAGTTCCTCGGCGATGTCGCTCGAGGAGGTCCGTCTGGCGTCCTGCTGGAGGTAGTAGAGGATGTGTCGGTCGACCGAATCGAGTTCGCCGTCTTTCATCCGTTGTCCGTGTTCGGCGTCCGGGAACGGTATCAGTCTTGTTCTCACGCACCGACGACGGCCTGGCGTGTCCCCCCTCCTCCACACCGCCGACGATAACGAACGAGCAGTTAGAGCCACGACAATTGACGATATGTTATTGTAACCGACTAGCTTAAGCACTCCCGTCATCTACGGCAGGGTGTAAGCAGGCAAAGCGGGTGTGGCCGACACCGCCGAAAAACCCATGAACAAACACGAACCCACCGCGAACGACACGCCGGACAGAGGCAGCGAGCACGCCCGTTACGTCATCGGTGACAGCCATCTCGGCACCGCAGTCGCCCGGCGTCTCCGGTCGGACGGACACACCGTCTCCCTGGTGGACGGTCCGGCGGACTTGGCCGAGACACCCGGCCGCGGACAGGACCCGACGCCCCTCCAGTTACTCGAAAGAGCGGGTGTGAGAGGAGCGTCGACGGTCGTCGTGGCGACGCGGTCCGACAGCCGCAATCTGTTAGTTGCACAGCTCGTCCGTACCCACTTCGACGTTCCCGAGGTTGTCGTGCTGGCAAACACCCCCGACAGAGTCGAGGCGTTCACCGAAGCCGGTCACAGCCCGGTCTGTGCAACGGCGGCGCTCTCGGACGCACTCACAGAGAACCTATGAAGGAACTGGAACGTGACCTGGGTCTGCCCTCGGTCCTCGCAATCAGCATCGGGGCGATGATCGGCAGCGGTATCTTCATCCTGCCGGCACTTGCACTCGGTATCGCCGGTCCGGCGGTGGTCCTCGCGTACGCCCTCGCGGGGTTGCTGGTCGTCCCGGCCGCCCTCTCGAAGTCGGAGATGGCCACCGCCATGCCCGAGGCCGGCGGGACCTACATCTACATCGAACGCGGGATGGGGCCGCTACTCGGGACCGTTGCCGGCGTCGGGACGTGGTTCTCGCTGTCGTTCAAGGGCGCACTCGCGCTGGTCGGCGGCGTTCCGTATCTGCTGTTGCTCGTTGACCTGCCGCTGAAGCCGGTCGCACTGGGGCTGGCGGCGGCGCTCATCCTGGTGAACGTCGTCGGGGCGAAACAGACCGGCCGGCTCCAACTGGTCATCGTCGTGGTGATGCTGGCGGCGCTTGGCTGGTTTGCCGCCGGTAGCGCGCCCGGCGTCCAGTCGGCGAACTACGCGAACTTCTTCGCCGACGGCCTGGGCGGCCTCCTGGCCGCCACCGGGCTGGTCTTTGTCTCCTACGCCGGCGTGACAAAGGTGGCGAGCATCGCCGAGGAGGTCGAAGACCCAGGCCGAAATATCCCGCTCGGCATCCTCGGCTCGCTCGGCTTCACGACGGCGTTGTACGTGGCTATCGTGACAGTGCTGGTCGGGGTGACCGACCCCGGCAGTGTTGCCGGGTCGCTGACGCCGGTGGCGGTCGCCGCGGAGGCGACGCTCGGCCGGGCCGGGGTGGTCGCGGTCATCCTCGCGGCGATTCTCGCGCTCGTCTCGACGGCCAACGCCGGTATCCTCTCGTCCTCGCGGTACCCCTTCGCCATGAGCCGGGACAAGCTCGCGCCGCCGTCGCTGTCGACGGTCAGCGGGCGCTTTGGCACCCCGGTCGCGTCGATCACCCTCACAGGTGCGGTCCTGCTCGTGCTCATCGCCTTTGTCCCCATCCTGGATATCGCGAAACTGGCAAGTGCCTTTCAGATCATGGTGTTCGCGCTGATCAATCTCGCGGTCGTCGCCTTCCGTGAAGGAAGCACGGAGTACGACCCCGAGTTCACCTCGCCGCTGTACCCCTGGGTGCAGGTCTTCGGTGCCGTCACTGGCGTGTTGCTGCTGACCCAGATGGGGGCCATTGCACTCGTCGGCGCTGCTGTCATCACGCTGGGGAGTCTCCTCTGGTATGTCGTCTACGTCCGGCCACGGGTCGACAGGGAGGGGGCGGCGACGGACGCGGTCCGCCGGCAGGTCGGCCGGAACTCGCTCACCGACGTCGAGTCCGCGATGGCCGAGGACACCCGTGAGGTGCTCGTTGCACTCACCAAACACCGAGACGAGGGCCGCGAGCGGGCACTCGTCACCCTGGCTGCGGACCTTGCCAGACCCGACGACGGGCGGGTCGTCGCCGTGCGGTTCGAGGAGGTTCCCGACCAGGCGCCACTCACGGAGCGTGCGACCGTCCAGTCGGCCTCGGATATCTCCTTCGAGACGCGGACCGAGGACCTCTCGGCGAAACTCGGTGTCGACATCGAGGCGGACGAGATTGTCAGCCACGACACGAAACACGCGATAGTAAACTTCGCCGAGGACCGCGGCGTGGACACGGTCCTCGCCGAACACGAACCGCTGCGGCTCCGGTCGCGGCTGGTGGGCGACCCGGTCGACTGGGTCGTCCGGCACGCACCCTGTGATGTGCTCCTCGTCGACAATCTCGGCTACGACCGTCCGACCCACGTCGCGCTCTCGGGCCGAGGCGGCCCCTACCCGCCGCTGGCAGTCGACGTCGCCGGCGCCGTCGCCGAGGCCAACGGTGGCACCCTCTCGCTGTGGTACCCGGCCGACAGCGCCGACACCGACGAGTACAGAGCGACCGTCGAGGACTACCAGGCCGACCTCTCGGCGTTGCTCCCCGTCCCGGTCCGTGTGGAATCCACCAGAGCCGACGGCGGGCAGCCTGCCCGTCCCGACCTGCTGGTCCGTCTTGGTGCCACCGACAGGCTCCGTGATGCGCTGTTCGAGAACCGCCCGACAGTCCCGAGGCCGGGGTGCACGACGGTCACCGCGTACCCCCACGAGTCACGTCACCCGCCGCTGGTGCGCCGGCTGCTCGAGCGGCTGACCTTCTGAGTCGCGCCAGGCAGCTACGCCTCGAGTTCGGGCTCGACGCCCCCGCACACCACGTCGACGAACGCCTCGGGGTGCTCGACGTGAGGCAACAGGAGGGCGTCGTCGAAGACGACCAGCCGGGCCTCCCCCTCCTCGGCGAGCCTCTCGCCCTGGGAGAGAGGGGTGATATCGGCGTCCCGGCCCCAGACCAGGGTTGTCTCCACATCCAGGTCTGCGAGCGTCTCCCCGAGGTCGGCCTCGGGGTCGAGAAAGCCGGAGATGAACGACGCGGGGGCAAAGCGGGCCCCTGGCTGGTGGCCCGAGGTCCACTCGTAGTCGACGACATCGTCGGTGAGGTTCTCCATGTCGTAGTAGCCGTGGTCCTCGTGGAAGTACCGCAGCGAGGGCTCGCTGACGATGAGGTTGTACACCGCCTCACCGAGGACGGGCGACCGGACCGCCGAGCGCAGCCAGGTCCGCCGGCCGCCCATCGAGGTGTCGGTCGGGCAGACGAGGACCAGTTCGTCGACGTCCTCCTCGGCGGCGGCGGCGGCGACGTAACTGCCGGTCAGCGAGCAGCCGACGACGACGGGCTCGTCGGCCAGGTCTGCGACCGCGTCGGCGACGAATGTCTCGTACAGTGACGCCGAGTACAGCAGTGGCGGCCGGTCCGACCCGCCGAAGCCGGGCAGGTCCGGGGCGATGACGTGGTACTCCTCGGCGAGGTCGACAAAGACACGGTAAAACTCGTGACTCGAGGCGGCGGCGTTGACCCCGTGGAAGCACAGCAGGTCCGGGTCCTCCGGGTCGCCGGCCTCGGTGTAGGCGACGTCGAAGCCACGCCAGCGGTAGGTGCCGTGGTCACCCTCCAGGAACGGGCCGAGGTCCTCGG